>CAMCNL010000015.1 GCA_945876205.1 Candidatus Sulfopaludibacter sp. SbA3 | reverse complement strand
GCCTGCAGAACCCCGCGACCCCCGCACGCCTGACGAACAACAACTTCGGGTTCGTCTCGCCGCACCGCTATCCGTTCGCGAAGACTCGCGACGATCAGTACTTCATCGGCATCTTCGGCGGCTCGGTCGGCGTCTGGTTCTGCCAGGTCGGCGCGCACCGGCTGGTCGAAGACCTGAAGCACAGCGATCTCTTCAAGAACAAGGAGATCGTGCCGCTCTGCTTCAGCCACGAGGGCTACAAGCAGCCGCAGCAGGTGCTGGTGTTGACCTACTTCCTCTCGATCGGCCAGCAGTTCGACATGGTCGTCAATATCGACGGCTTGAACGAGGCGGCGCTGGGGAGCTTGAACAACCAGCGCGGGCTGGACATCTCGATGCCGAGCGCGCAGCACATCGAGCCACTGATCAACCTGATCGACCAGGCGACGCTGACGCCCGAGAAGCTGCAGTCGCTGGCTGCGATCGAGCGTGACAAGGAGCGGCTGAACAGCCTGGCCAGCCGGATGCAGCGCGCGACGTTTGCGACGGTGAATGTCGTGCTCGACCGGATCTACAAGCGGACTCTGAATGACTACTACGCAGAGCTGGGGCGCTTTGCCAACCTGCCGTCCAATCCGCGCGGTAACTCCCTGATTCAACCGACAACCACGGTGAGGAACCGCGACGGGGCGGCGGTCTTCGAGGACATCGCCCGCAACTGGGCGGCATCCTCGCGGCTGATGCACCAGATGCTCGCGGAACGGGGGATCCCCTACTTCCACTTCCTGCAGCCAAATCAGTACTACGGGACCAGGGCGTTCACCGCGGACGAGGCCAAGGTGGCGCTCAGCGATGAATCGCCGTTCAAGGCCAGCACCGAGCAAGGCTACCCCCTGTTCGAGCGGGAATCAGCGGCACTCGCGGGCATCCGCTTTTTCAGCGCGGTTCACGCCTTCGATGACGAGCGGGCGCCGGTATACATGGATAATTGCTGCCACTACACCTTGGTGGGCAATTACAGGCTGGCGGATTTCATGGCTACACGCATCCTCAACTCGCTGAAGCGGCCCTCGTGAGTCGCCTCCGGATTCCTCTCCTCGCGCTCGGTCTCTGCGTCGCGCTCGCCGCGGCGTCGTCGGCCCAGGGCAAGTACCCGAAGAACGTCGTGATGCTCGTCACCCATTCGAGTCCGGGCGGCGGCAGCGACGTCTTTCTTCGTGAGCTGTCACCTTACCTGGCGCGCCTGATGGGCGTGAACCTGGTGATCGACAACATGCAGGGCGGGAGCGGCGCGCGCGCGATGGCCGCGGTGGCCAAGGCCAAGCCGGACGGCGGGAGCTTTTACGCGACGACGCCGACGTTTATCTACACGTCGCTCCTGAGCCGGCCGGCGGCGAGCTACAAGGATCTCGAGCCGCTCGTGAACATGTTCTTCGACCCCGAGGTCCTCTACACCGCCGCGGACTCGCGGTTCAAGACGCTGAAGGACGTCCTGGATGCCGCGCGCCAGGGCAAGGGTAAGTGGGGCGCGGCGAATCCCGCGTCGCTCGAGCGGCAGGTAATGGAACGGCTGAAACAGAAGGCCGGCGTCACACCGGTGATCGCGACGTTCGAGGGCGGCGGCGACATGCTGATCAACGTCCTCAACCACACGCTCGACATGGGCGTTGGCGAGCTGCAGGAGATCAGCGCCCAGCTCGACGCCCGCAAGCTCCGGCTGCTCGGCGTCGTCGGTGAGGCGCGGCTGCCGCAGTTCCCCGACGTCAGGACCGTGAAAGAGCAGGGCATCGATCTGTCGGTGCGCAAGTTTCGCGGGCTCGCCGGACCGAAAGGCACGTCGCGAGAGGTGATCGCCGCCTGGGAGGCGGCGGTGCCGAAGCTGCTCGCGGATCCGAAATACAAGGCGCTCTATACGAAGAACGGCCTGCAGCCGGGATTCATCCCGCACGCGGAGTACGTCAAGTTCATGAGCGAGTTCGGGTCGCAGACGGAAGCGTTCCTGAAGGAATCCGGCGTCATCCGGTGAACCGAGATTTCGCGCTCGGGTCGCTGATGCTGATGGTGGCCGGCAGCTACTACGCCGCGGCCACGTTGATTCCTGAATCACAGCTTGCCGACGCCGTCGGTCCGCAGGGGCTGCCGAGGAGTTATGCGGTGGTACTGGCACTGCTCTCGCTCGTGCTGATTGGACAGTCACGCTGGCGGGTCCACAAAGACGAAGACACGGAGTCATCCCATTCGTCGCGCGCGCTCTGGCGCGTGGGCGGGATGCTGCTGATCGGGGTGCTGTACATCGTGGCCGCGCCGTGGATTGGATACATTCCCGCCCTTGCGGCGCTGATCATGGTGACCACGTATTACCAGGGGGGCCTGATCAACCGGCGTGTCGCCCTCGTGTCGGTGTCGGGCGCCGTGTTCTTCTGGCTGCTGTTCGTCGTCCTGCTCGGCATCCCGCAGCCCGCGGGATTCTGGCCCTCGCTGTTCTGACACCTCGTGTTCTCCACTCTCTTCGAGCTTCTCTTCACGACGCCGATTGTCCCGGCCGCGTTTGGCGGCGTGGCATGGGGCATCCTCGGCGGCGCGCTGCCGGGCATCTCGCCGTCGATCACGATGGCGCTGCTGCTGCCGTTCACCTACGGCATGGATCCGACGCCGGCGCTCGTCATGCTGGCGTCGACGTATGTCGGCGCCGAGTACGGCGGATCGATCCCCGCCATCCTGATTCGCACCCCCGGCACCAACGCCGCCGCGGCGACCGTTGTCGACGGCTACGCCATGAAGCTGCAGGGCAAGGCGGGCGAAGCGTTGGGGATCTCGCTCTACTCCGGCTTCATCGGCGGCCTCTTCGGTCTGATCGTCCTGGTGCTGCTGACCGAGCGGCTGTCGAGCGTGGCGTTGGCGTTTACACCGGCCGCCTACGCCGCGCTGGGGGTGCTCGGGCTGAGCATCATCGCCTCGCTGTCGCGCGAATCGCTGGTAAAGGGACTGATGGCCGGCGTGCTCGGCCTCATGATCTCGACGATCGGCACCGACCCGGTGACCGGTCTCAATCGATTCACGTTCGACAGCCCGGAGCTGCTCTCGGGCATCCCGCCGATCCTGGTGATGGTGGGCTTGTACGCCATCAGCGAGCTGTTCGTGCAAAGCGGCGAGCCCGGATGGGAGCACGTCCCCCGGGAAAAGGCGCGCATCAAGTTTCCGAATCCCGCGATGTGGAAACGCCTCGCGATCCCGCAACTGATCGGCTCCGTCATCGGCACGATTGAAGGCGTGATGCCTGGCGGCGGCGGCACCGTGTCGTCTTTTCTCGCCTACAACGAAGCGCGGCGCTGGTCGAAGCACAAAGAGGAATTCGGACACGGCTCTCCCGAGGGCGTGGCGGCGCCGGAGGCAGCCAACAACACCGTCGCCTGCACGGCGCTCATCCCGATGTTGAGCCTCGGCATTCCCAGCTCGAACTCGTCAGCGGTGCTGCTCGGTGGCTTTCTGATCCACGGGCTCGTTCCGGGACCGCTCCTGTTCGTCCAGCATTCAGAGGTGATCAACGGGCTGTATACGGGCCTCTTCACGGCGAACGTGGCGATGGTGATCGTCGGCTACCTGATGATGACGCCCTGCCTCTGGCTGGTGAGCCGGCCCAAGCCGTTCCTGATGGCGTTCATCTACGCGCTGGTCGCGTCAGGGGTGTACGCGATCGAGAACAGCCTCTTCCACGTCGGCGTCGCGCTTGGCTTTGGCGTCCTCGGCTACGCGATGCGGTATTTCAAGATGCCGTTTCTCCCCATGGTGCTTGGGGTCGTGCTCGGCTTCATGGTGGAATCGAACTACCGTCGCGCGCTGGTGCTGTCGGGCGGCGATCGCATGACATTTCTCCAGGACCGGATTTCGGCAGGACTGCTGATCGTGGCAGTGATCTTCCTGACTGGTTCGCTCGTTCGTCACGCGATGGATCACAGGCATGCACGCAGCTGAATCACTGGCGGAATGGCTGGCGGCAGCCAGGACCGATGACTTCCCACCCGAGGCGATCGAGACGGCGCGAACGCTCTTTCTCGACGTGGCCGGGCTCTGCGTCGCGGCGCGGCACGAGCCGTACATCTCGGCGACGCTCGAGGCCACCGATCGCGGCGGCGCGTGCACCGCACTCGGTCATGCCGGCGCGTTCGACGCGTTCGGCGCCGCGCTCGTGAACGGCACAGCCGCGCACGGAGAGGACTTCGACGATACGTTCGAAGGCGGGCCTGTTCATTCAGGCGCCGTGATCGTACCGGCCGTCCTCGCCGCCTGCGAACGGGAGCACCTGGGTGGCGACCGGCTCCTCGTCGGCATGGTCACGGGCGTCGAGCTCCTGTGCCGTCTCAGCCTGGTCGCGCCTCAAGCCACGCACAAGGCGGGCTTTCATCCAACCGCGGTGTTCGGGGCGATCGCGGCCGCGGGTGCTGTGGGCGCCGCGCTGGGTCTGCCCAAAGCCGCGATCGCCTCGGCGCTCGGCATCGCCGGCAGCATGGCCTCCGGCATCATCGAGTACCTGGCCGAAGGCACCTGGACCAAGCGGATGCATGCCGGCTGGGCCGCGCAGTCCGGCGTGCGCGCGGCGCTGATGGCGCGCGGAGGCTTTCTCGGGCCGCGCACGGTGCTCGATGGCAGGCACGGCTTCTATCGCGCGTTCGCCCCGTCGGTGCCGCCGAACTTCGAGCCGCTGCTCGCCGATCTCGGCCGGCGCTGGGTGATGCCGTCCATCGCGTTCAAGCCGTACGCCTGCGGGACGATGACGCAGCCGTTCATCGACTGCGCGATCGCGCTGGCCGGCGACGGCGTCCGCGCCGAAGACATCAGCCGCATCGAGTGCGAGGCAGCCGAAGGCACGGTGCACCGCCTGTGGGAACCGCTGGCCACGAAGTACCGGCCGCCCACGCCGTACGCGGCGAAGTTCAGCACCCCTTTCTGCATGGCCGTCGGATTTCTCGACGGCCGGGCCGGATTTGCGCAGTTCACCGCCGATCGCATTCAGGATCCCACCGTGCTCGGCCTTGCGACGAAGATCCGCTACACGATCAATCCCCACGACGAGTACCCGCGCAATTTCACGGGCCACCTGCGCGCCACGTTGAACGATGGCAGCCAGCGCGAATTCCGGCAGCCCTACATGCGCGGCGGGGCGCATGCGCCGCTCCCCACGGCGGAGCTGGAGTCGAAGTTCAGGGACAACGCGCGCTTCGGCGGCTGGAGTCACACGATCGCGGAGCGTCTCCTGCGTGTGTCTGCGGATTTGTTTTCACAACCACGACTGGACGGTTTGGCGGAGTTTCGATCATGAGTAAAGAGCAGGTATTGGCAGGGCGCGTGGCGGTGGTCACCGGCAGCGCGCGAAATATCGGCCGTGCGATCGCGCTCGACCTTGCGCGCGCCGGCGCCGCGGTGATCGTCAATGCCCGCAGCGCCGCGGCCGATGCGGAAGCGGTCGCCGCCGAGATCCGGCAAGCCGGCGGCCAGGCGGCCGTGAAGATTGCCGACGTCACCGATCCGGCGGCTGTGGAGGCGCTCATTGCCGCTGCGGTGTCGTCGTTCGGACGGCTCGACTTCCTGGTCAACAACGCCAGCGTCCGCCGCGAGGTCGACTTCGCGGCGCTCGACTACCGCGAGTGGCGGGAGATCCTGGGACTGACGCTGGACGGGGCGTACCTGTGCTGCCACGCGGCGCTCCCCCACCTCATCGCATCAGGCGCGGGCACGATCGTGAACATCGGCGGGCTGTCGTCACACACGGGTGCCACGAGGCGCGCGCACGTCATTGCCGCGAAGGCGGGGCTCTCGGGGCTGACGCGCGCGCTCGCGCACGACCTCGCGGCGCACAACATCACGGTGAACTGCGTGGCTCCAGGCCTGATCGAGACGGTGCGCGCCTCTGGACAGGAGCCGGCGCACCACGCGGTTCACAAGACGCCCGGCGGCCGACGCGGAACGCCTGACGAGGTCGCCGCCCTCGTCGGCTTTCTATGCGGGCCGGATGCGCGCTACATCACCGGCCAGACGATTCACGCCAACGGCGGCGCGTTCATGGCGTGAGCCGGATTGCCCGCAGGGTGGCGGACCGCGTGATGGGCGACGCTCGATTTAGTCAGAACTGGGTCGTGATCGACAGGCGGACGGCGCGCGGCGAACCGGGCGTGATGTTGTTGTTGCTGTGGGCCGACGCGTAATACGCCGTATCGAACAGGTTTTCGATGTTCAGCTGGCCGCGGAGCGGCTTGGCGAGACCGACGAACACAGCCGCGTCAACCCGCGTGAACGCCGGCAGCGTTACCGCGTTGTCGGTTGACGCGAAGATCGATCCGCGATGAATCAGGCCCAGCCCAGCGCCGACTCGAGGCGACACGTCATAGCGGTTCCACACCGAGTAGCTATGGGCCGGCAGCTGCGCCAGCCTGGCGCCGGCGAGCACCGTGGCCGACTGCGTGCGCGTAATCGTCCCTTCCTGGTACGCGTAGCCACCGAGCACGCTCCACGCGCTGGTCACTGCCCCACCCATCCCGATCTCGATCCCCTGGGTCCGCTGGCCGTCGACGAGCAGCGTCCGCGTCGGGTCGGCCGGATCGGTGATGGCCACGTTGCTCCGGTCAAGCCGGTACGCGGCCATCGTGAATGACAGCGCGCGCCGCACGTCCCATTTCGCGCCCACCTCGTAGTTCGTGAACACCTCTGGATCGAGCGCCTGATTGGTCAGGCTCAACGACGACAGCTGCTCGCCCGCCCGCGGCTGGTATGACAGCGAATAGCTCGAATAGAGCGACACGGGCTCCGCGGGCTTGATGACGACGCCGAGGCGGGGCGAGAGGAGATTGTCGTCGCTGCGAAACCGAGCGGCGCTGCGATTGTTGAGGAAGTCCACCTCGAACCGGTCGTAGCGCAGGCCAGCCACCGCTTCGAGATAGCGGCCAAGCCGCATCTGATCCTGCACGTAGCCGGCCGCGACGGTGGCGACACCCTGGTTGTTGGCATCGGTGCCGCTTGGCTGAAACGTCATGCGCTGCGATGTGGTCGGATCGCTCACCGGCAGATTCAGCGTCGTCGTCGTTGGCGAGATCGACGTGAAGAACGCCGTCGTCCGCAGGTTATCGCTCTGCTGTCGGCCGGCCTCGACCCCGGCGGCGAGGCGATGCGTGATGCCTGCTGCGCGCAGCGTCCACAATACGTCGGTCTGATTGAAGAGGTTCGTGCGCACGGCCGCGTCGTTGTACCCCGAGATGCTCACGGTGGTGCCCGCCGCGTTCACCGCCCCTGGAAACACGTTCTGGTAGAACTTGTCGTAGAGCGCCATCTGCGTGTGGCTTCGCAGCAGGACGCCGGCGCCGAAATCGTGTTCGACCGCCGCGTTGACCGCGTTGACCGTCGCCTCGGTGAAGCTCTCATCCGCGTTGCCGAAGAAGGTGGACGCGTCCGTCTGCACCGGCTTGCCCGCGAACGACGGAACGCCGCGATCGGCGGTACGCCTGTCGTGGAAGTATTCGTACCCGAGGCGGATCATGGTGTTCTGACCGAGGCCGGCCGCGAACGTCGGGTTGATCCCCTGGCGCTCGACCGTGACACCTTTGCGGTAGGTTCCCGAGTCTTCGATGAGGCCGGTCAGCCGGTACGCCGAAGTGCTGCTGATCTGATCTCCCAGGTCTGCCGTGAACCTCCGGTTGGCCCACGAGCCGACCTGGAGCGACGCCTCGCGCGTGCGCCTCCAGTCAGGCTGTTTGGTCACGCGGTTGATCACGCCGCCGACGCCGCCGCGCCCAAACACCATCGCGTTGGGCCCCTTGATGGCCTCCACCCGGTCGACGTTGTAGAGATCGCGGAAGTACTGCACGTCGTCGCGAATGCCATCGACGAAAAAGCTCCCCGTCGCCGTATTGCCGCGCAGCACCGGGGCGTCGCGGTTGCCTTCGCCCTGTGCGATGCCGACGCCCGGCATGTAGCGTGCGACGTCGCCAATCCCCTGCATGCTCATGCTGCGGATCTGCGCGCTGGTCACGACCGTGACGGATTGAGGTACGTCGCGAAGGGGCGTGGCCGTCTTCGTGGCGCTCCGGGTCTCCATCTCAGGGGGCACCGTTCCCTGCACCGTGACGTGCTCGGTGACGGTCACGCCGGCCGTTTGCGGGCCTGACGCGGTCTGGGCCGACGCGGCCGAGGAGACGCCGTCGCCGGGGATAAGACCAAGAAATAAGGCGAACACGATGAAATGGCGCACGATTAAGGCCTCCACATACCCGATGACTTCGGTCGGCGTTAGGCATGATACTGAGACTCCATCTCAGAATCAAGCCCCCTCCGTTGGAGGAACCAGGAATCCGGAACCCGAACCCTGAACGTGCGTTCAGCGAATCTTCAGGTGCGCTGCTCCCCATTCGTCGCTATATTCCCCTCGTGGCACAACCGCTTGCGCAGACGGTTACACGGGTCGCGATCTTCGTGCACCGCTGGCTGGGGATCGCACTCTGCCTCCTCTTCCTTCTGTGGTTCCCGTCGGGCATCGGGATGATGTACTGGAACTTCCCCAGCGTCTCCGCCGCGGACAGACTCGAGCGGGCACCGGCGCTGGACGCCGCGACGGTCCGCCTCTCTCCCGCCGAGGCGTGGGCCACGCTCGGCAGGCCAGAGGCCCCGTCGGAGGTCCGCCTCAATACCTTTGATGGCCGGCCCGCGTACCGCTTCGTGAACGGCTTCGGCGAGGTCGACATCGTCTATGCCGACACCGGAGAGCCGCAGGCCGAGGTGTCGAAGGCGATGATGCTTCGCGTCGCCTCGGTCTGGACTGGACAGCCGCCAGCGACGCCGACGATCGCGGAAATGCAGGACGTCGATCAATGGACGGTGCAGGGACTCCGCGGCAGCCCCGTGTGGAAGTACTCGTGGCCGAGCGGCGATCAGGTGTACGTGTCGCAGGCGACCGGCGAGGTCGTGCAGTACACCAACACGTCCTCACGGCTTGGCGCCTACCTGGGACCCATCACGCACTGGCTCTACTTCACGCCCATCAGAAAGCATGCCCCCGAGTGGAGCGCCGTCGTCATCTGGACGTCGGCCATCGGCACCGGGGCGGCGCTGCTCGGTGTGGCCATCGGCGCCTGGATGTATTCGCCGAGAAAGCGCTACCGCAACGCTGGCGCGCCCACCAGCATCCCCTACCGCGGGCAGAAACGCCTGCACACCGTCTTCGGGCTCATCTTCGGCGTGGCCGCGGCCACGTGGGCTTTCAGCGGAATGCTGACGATGGATCCGTTTCCACTGGATAACGACCCGTCCGACAGCGAAGTGACCACCGGCGTCGCAATCGAGCAGGCGCTTCGCGGACGCACGCTGTTGACCGATTTCGCGGCAAAGGATCCGCGCGTCGCGCTCGCCCAGATGGCCGATCGTCCCGTCAAGCAACTGGAACTGGCCACGGTAGCCGGCGAGCCGGTCTACATGGCGACGCTTGCAGGAGGCGAGACGCACCACGTCCCGCTCGACGGCGCGCCGCGCGACGAATTCGATCGTCGACGGCTGATCGACCTGGTCACGAAGGCGTCACAACCTGCCGGCGTATCCGACGTCCGCGTCATCGACCAGTACGACCGGTACTATCTCGATCGCCGCCGCGAGCGTCCGCTGCCCGTCATCCTCGCGCGCGTCAACGACGAGGGCGGGAGCCGCTATTACATCGATCCGAAGACGGGGCTGATCGCCGGCACGTACAACGCGCGCAACTGGTTCTCGCGGTGGGTGTATCACGCGCTGCACTCGTTTGATTTCCCGTGGCTTTACAACTACCGGCCGGCATGGGACATCGTGGTGATCACGTTTATGCTTGGTGGAACGTTTCTGTGTGTCACGGCGCTGGTGCTTGCGTGGCGAGCACTGGGCCGCACGCTCGGCCGCGCGTTTGCAGGAGGTGCGGCGGGCCGCGCTGCGATCGTCAGCGACGACCTTGTTATCGGGGCGGATTAGCAGCGTCGTGGCTACGAACCTGATAATATTCCCCATCTCGCACGTATTTTTTCAGGAGACGACATGAAGCTCGGATTGAGACGCAGGTTGCTTGGTGCCACGACACTGCTATTTGTGTGTGTGCTGAGCATTCGGGTGACCGGCCAGGCCCCGGCACCGCAGATGGCCGAAGATGTCTTCAAGAACGTCACGGTACTCAAGGGGATTACCGTCAGCGAATTCATGGCGACGATGGGACTCTTTTCCGCCTCCCTTGGCATGTCCTGCCAGGACTGCCATGCCGCGGACGACTCAAAGTGGGAAAATTTCGCCGTCGATAACGCTCGAAAGCGAATGGCGCGCCGGATGATCACGATGATGGCCGAGATCAACAAGGCCCAATTCGGCGGACGGCAGATGGTGACCTGTTACTCGTGTCATCGCGGTGCCGATCGTCCACGGACGGGGGTCGGCATCCTGGAAACACTCTACGGACCGCCGCCGGAGAACCCGAACTACGTTATCGCGCAGGCGCCGAACATGCCGACGGCCGAGTCGATTCTCGACAAATACATCCAGGCGCTCGGCGGCGCCCAGCGGCTTGCGGCTCTGACCAGCTACACCGCCACGGGCAAGTCCGTCGGGTACGGGCCCGAAAGCGCTGAGGACCGCCCCGCCGAGATCTACGCCAAGGCGCCGAATCAGCTGTCGACGGTCATTCACACCGGCAACGGGAACATCACCAAGACGCTGGATGGACGCAACGTGTGGATCGCGGCGCCCCTTCGGCAGCCGCAGCCGGTGATGACGCTGGGTGGAAAGGAACTGGACGCCGCCAAGATCGACGGGGTGCTGGCGTTCCCCGGGCAGATCAAGCAGGCGCTGACCAAGTGGCGCACTGGCTTTCCGACCCTCGTCAACGACAAGGACGTGGACGTCGTCCAGGGCGACACCGCCGACGGCGCGGTCGTGACGCTCTACTTCGACCAGCAGTCGGGTCTGCTCGAGCGGCACATGCGCTATACGGAGTCGCCGGTCGGCCCCCTCGTCACCCAGGTGGATTACTCGGACTACCGGGACGTGGCGGGCGTGAAGATGCCCTACAAGTTCACCGTGACGTGGCTCGATGGACGCGAACAGGTCGAACTGACGCAGATTCGCCCGAACGTCGCCGTTGACGCCTCGAGGTTCGCGCGACCGGATCCGACAACCGCGCCTGCGAGACGGTAGCCGGAAGCCTCAGCGCGACGAGACCTGAGGACGGCCGTACGACTTCGAAAAGCCCGTACGGCCGTTCGTCATCGTAAAGCTCCCATCCGTCTTTACTGACATCTTCAGCGAGTAGCCGTGGTCGGTCTCGTTGACGTTCGCGAGAAACTGATCCGGCGAATTGTGCGCGGCGCCGCCCGCCTCGGATCGGTGCAGTTGCCAGAGATCCTCGAGCCCGGGCGCGTCGCGCGCGATCTGCCAGTACTCCGGCTGTCCGCCCTTCTTCTCTCCGTTGTTCATCATCGTCACGCGCGCACGAATCGCGTGCACCAGCTGCGGCGCGCCCGAATTGTTGTCGCCGTGGCGCGTGGTGTGAAACACGTCGAACGTGCCAATGAGATTGTTGGGGCACACCAGTTGGTGCTCCATGTTCCACGTGAGGTCGGCGAGATCGAGCATCCGGAAGGCCCCGTAGCGCACGACCAGTCCGATTGATTCCTGGTTCTCGGGAGTCGGATCCGGCGTCTTCAGCTTGGCGTCCCGGCAGAGCGGGTTCGGCTGACCCGCACCCGGCGCACCAGCCATCCGTGTCTTGATCACCCCCCCCGAAGCCGTCACCACCTGCACGTCGAGCCCTTCGAGCGGAATCGAATCGCCTGGCTTCGGCACGATCGCGCGTCCCCGGGCGCGGACCGGCTGGTAGGCGGCGTATCCGGTCACCCGGTTCGGCTGCAGCTCCACCGTGTAGCCACCGTGATCGACAAAGTTACGGATCGGCAGACGATTCGCCAGCTCCGGCACGCCGCCGACGTGGTCGCCGTGATAGTGCGTAATCACCATGTAGTCGAGCATCGTCACGCCAGCCTGCTTGACGATGCCCGCGACGCGCTCGGCGTTGTTGGCAAAGCCCGCGTCGACGAGCATTGACTGGCCGGAGGGCAGTACGAAGAGCGTGGCCTGGCCGCCTTCGGTGTCCATGAAATAGATGTCGAGCGCGGCCTGCGCGCGAACCGCGACGACCGTCACAGCCAGGATCCCGGCGAGCAGGGGAAGCAGCTTCCTCATATGACCTCCGGGCGCACCATAGCATAGGATGTGGGCGGTGAAACGACCCTGATGCGCACCTGGCTCGGAACGATCGCGCTCGCGTTGATGGTCGGTGCCCCGGCCGTGCAAACGCCTGCGCCCGACGTCATGACGTATTACATCGCGGCCGGCGAGGCCAGGACGTCATACCGGGCCGCCGATCGCCAACTGGCCGAATGGGCGCTGGCGGCCTGGGGCCGACACTCCGGAGGCGCGCTGCGGTTCGAGCCCAGCGACGAAGCGCACGCGCGCATCCGCCTGTATTGGGCCGCGGCCGACGGCGGGCAATACGGCGAGATGCGGCGCATCATCGTCGATGGACGTCTGGCCGCGGAGGTGTACGTCCGGCCCGATACGACGGCGCTTGGTCCGGATATCTCGAGGCTCGCCGAGCGCGACCCGCTCGTACGCGAGACGATCGTCTACCTCACCTGCCTGCACGAGCTCGGTCACGCACTCGGGCTCGAACATACCGACGACTTTCGCGACATCATGTACTTCTTTGGCTACGGCGGCGACATTCCAGGCTTCTTCACCCGGTACCGCAACCAGCTGAAATCGCGCAACGACATCGCCTCCCTCGCCGGTCTGTCGCCAGGCGACATCGCCCGGCTCAAGGCCCTTCACTAGCCGTAAGCGCGACAACCGTGACCGAGAAGCGTAAGATCCCGGTGCCATGACTGAGCCCCTGGACTATGAACTGCGTGCGCCCGGTCACCTCGCGCCCCCGCCCCCGCCGCCGCAGCGGCCCGTCGCGTTGTGGATCGGCGCCGCGTTACTCGTCATTGCGCTTGGAGTGGCGGCGTACTACTTCTTTGGCCGTGGTCCATCGGCCGTTACGTCGAATGCCGCTCCTGCCGCGGGAGCGGCGGACGCGGACGCCGCGCTCGGCCGCGGTGGCTTGAACATCACGCTGCCGCCGCTCGAGATGAGCGATGCGATCATCCGTGAGCTCCTGGGACAGTTGAGCTCGCATCCCCGCGTCGCGGCGTGGCTGGCCACGGATGGCCTGGTTCGCAACTTCACCGTGGCCGTCGTCAACACCGCCGAAGGACGCACGCCCGCACCGCAACTGCGGCGCCTCCGGCCGGCGGGCGCCTTCCAGGTCACGCGACGCGCCAACGACACGGTCATCGATCCGAGCAGCTACGAGCGGTACAACAGCCTGGCCGAGGCGTCGGCATCACTCGACCCTGCCGGTTCGGCGCGGCTCTACACGGCACTGAAGCCGCTCATCGATCAGGCATACGCGGAGCTGGGCTATCCGGATATCCCCTTTGACCGGATGCTCGAGCGCGCCATCATCCGGCTGCTCGAAACGCCCATCGTCGAGGATCCGATTCGCGTGAACGCGGAGGGGATCGGGTGGGTCTACGCTGATGCGCGGCTGGAGGATCTCACCGGCGCGCAGCGGCAGTTGATCCGGATGGGCGCGCGCAACCAGCAGGTCGTGCAGGGCTCGCTGCGGAACATCGCACTCGCGCTCGGCATCCCGTCGCAGCGATTGCCCGAGGCCCGATAAACAACGGCGGGTCCGAAAGGACCCGGCCCGAAAGGACGGCAGCATGAGACGTTGGCACGCGGCAGTGACGTTGGTGGCATCCCTTGGCATCCTTTCCGGCGCCGCCCTGACGGCGCAGCAGCAGAAAATCGGCGCAGCGGCCGAGTCCAAAGACATGCAACTGGTCGGCTACAGCGACCTGCAGGCCCGCAGCGCCTACCAGCCCACCATCAAGAAGCAGGGCGACCGGTACATCGCCTACATCGGACACCACGGCGGCGAACAGGCCAACGCGCTCACCGGCAAGATGGAAAAGAACGGCACGTCGATCGTCGACGTGACCAACCCGCGGCAGCCGAAATATCTCGCGCACATCATCGGTGAAGAGGGTGCGGGCGAAGCCGGCGGCGCACAGATGACTCGCGTCTGTCTCGGCAGCGAGCTCCCCCGCGCCGATCGCAGCAAGGCGTACCTGCTTCGCTCCTACGGCAACTCGGGCCATGAGATCTGGGACGTGACCGATCCCGCGAAGCCGACGAAGATACTGACGCTCCTCCAGGGATTGCGGAACACGCACAAGAGCGCGTGGGAATGCGACACGGGCATCGCCTACGTCGTCTCTGGCGACCCGGCGTGGCGTACGCGCCGCATGACGAAGATTTACGACCTTGGCGATCCCGCCAATCCGAAGTTCATCCGCGACTTCGGCCTGCCGGGACAACAGCCGGGCGCGACGGTGATGCCGATTCCGACCGAGCTGCACGGCCCGATCTCGCTCGGACCGAAGGGCAACCGCGTCTACTTCGGCTACGGCACCAGCCGCGCCGGCGTCGTGCAGATCGTCGATCGCGACAAGCTCCTCAACGGACCGAAGGAGCCGACCGACGCGAACCTGACGTTCCCGCAGATCTCACGCCTCGACCTGCCGCCCGATGCGGGCGCCCACACGGTGCTGCCGCTGCTTGGTTACGTCCTTCCGGAATTCGCGAAGCAGAAGCTGCCGCCCAATGCGCCGCAGCCCGGCTCCGGTCATGAGCACGGGGCCGACGTTCCCATCAACTCGCTGCAGGCGCATCGTGATTTCCTGGCGGTCGTCAGCGAGTCGCTTGAAGAAGAGTGCCTCGAGCCGCGCCAGATGGTACGGATGGTCGACATCACCTTCGAGAACCGGCCGATCGGCGCCACGACGTGGACGGTGCCCGAAGCGAGCGGCAACTTCTGCGACCGCGGCGGCCGTTTCGGCACGCACTCGACGCCCGAGAACTTCACGCCGATCTATTACGGGCGGGTACTGTTCGTGACCTACTTCAACGCGGGACTTCGCGCCCTCGACGTCCGCGATCCGTTGAACATCAAGGAGATCGCCTACTACATCCCGGCGATCACCGCGAAGACCGACAAGCGCTGCATCGGGCAGGGACCGACGGAACGCTGCAAGGTCGCGATCCAGTCCAACAACGTCGAGGTCGATGACCGCGGATACGTCTACGTGGTGGATCGCGCCAACACCGGCATGCACGTGCTCGAGCTCGCGGGCGCGGCACGCCGCGTCGCGAACTATCCTGCCGGTTCCACGAACTAGGAACCAGGAACGCGGAACCCGAGGCCGCGTCAGCGAATGGCGTCGTCGACCGCCGCGACGATCGCGGCGGTCACTTCGTCGGCCAGCTTGTCGCCGTTGACCTTGCGAAACGTCGGCCGCTGTCCGTAGTACTCGACGAGCGGCTCAGTCTGGCGCCGATAGACGTCCATCCGCTTGCGGACGACCTCTTCGGCGTCGTCCACGCGCGGCACGACCTGGCCGCCGCAGTTGCTGCAGGACGAGAAGTCCTTGTCGTCCTGCGCATTCGCGCCGCACTCGGAACAGACCATCCGCGCCGCCAGCCGCCGCAGCACTTCTTCCTCAGGCACGAACAATTCGACGACCACGAGCGGATCCCGTGGGGCCGAGCCTGGAGGCCCGGCCGCGCCCGTCATGAATGCGTCGAGCGACTGCGCCTGCGCGACGGTACGCGGATACCCGTCGAGCAGGAAGCCAGGTTTCGTGTCTGACTGTCCCAGACGCTCCTGCACGACGCGCGTGATCAGCGTGTCGTCCACGAGGCCGCCACCCGCCATGATGGCCTTCACTTCGAGGCCGAGCGGCGTTTCCGCGCGCACGGCCTCGCGCAGCAATGCGCCCGTCGAGATATGTGGAATCGCCCACATGCGCGCGAGACGCACAGCCTGAGTGCCCTTGCCCGCACCGGGCGGGCCAAACATCACCAGATTCCGTTCCAGGTCCGACCCCGTCTATTTGAAGATCTGTGAGCGGCCGAATGCCTCGACGTACGCGCGCGCTTCGGCGAGCGTCGTCAGGCGGCCATGAATGGGAATGACTTGCTCCACGTCGAGCCCGAGCCGCTCGACCGCGCCATTGAACTGCGCCAGGTTGGCGACGCCACCGGGCGCCTCGGTCATCGTGTTGGTGGGCGTGTAGGTGTCGGCCTCGACCAGCATCCGCTCCTTCGGCAGATACACCATCAGCAGCCCCGGGTTGTGCATGTTCCCGGCAAGGTGATACACCACCAGTTCTCTCGTGTCGTCACGAAACGTCCGGCTGCCCACGATGCCCTCGAACACCGGCTTGCGTCCGGACTTCGCCAGCCGATCCGGATTGATCGTGCGCGCGTTGGCCCAGGCCTGCTCGTAAAACGGGATGTTCCCCGCGTGCGTCACGACGGTGGCGCCCTCCGCGACGTAGGTCCGCAGGCCACCCGCGTGATCGAAATGCGAGTGCGTGTTGATCACGTAGGTGATCGGCTTGTTCGGAATGCTCTTCTTGATGGCGTCGATCACCGCGATGGAGCGCGCTTCGCTCTCCGGCGCGTCGACGACGGTGACGTGATCGCGGAATTCGATGGCGACGCTCTTCGCGCCGCCGGGGATGATCCAGACGCCATCGGAGACTTTCTCTGCCACGAGCGCGGCCGGCGGCGGCGTGGCTTGCCTCACGCTTGCGGGCACCTCGATCGCCACCGCGGCATTTGGCACCACGTCGGTAATGGTCACGTCGAGGATCGGATACCCGCCTGAGCGCTGCACGATCCGCGTGGGAAATTTCACGCCGGCAAAGTCCTTGTAACCGCTGAAGAGCGCTTCGATCTTCACGTCACCGAGCACGGGATTGGACGTCCACGTCTCGATCCGCTCGACCAGGTTCTGGTCGTTGAGCGTCCCTTCGAGCTTCACCTTCATCGGCGTCGTCACCGAAATCACCGTCTTCTTCGCCCCGCGGACCGTCTCGGTCCTGACCGTGGCAGGCCCGGCCTGTGCCGCCTTGATGAAGCCGTGTGGTGTCAGCCAGATCTGCGTGGTGCGCCCTTCGACGGAGCTGCGCATATCGCGCTCGATCGCCGCGGGCACGACGTTGGTCCCCGCCATGTCCCACGCATAGCCGCCGCTCAGCATCCAGATCTGGCGCTGCTCGCCCACCATCGGCTGGAACCCGCCCCCAAGGGGCGGGTTCTCGGCCTGGGCCCGGCGCCGATCGTCGCGAAGCGCCGGCGTCGCGTAATCAATCGCCACGTTGATGGCAGGCACGGTAAACCGCGGCCACGGGTAGCTGCCGTCGTAGCCCTGCCCGAAGATGTAGTCAGAGCCCCACCCGGAGTACTGGATGGATCGCAGGCTGGACGCGCCGAGCGCCGCGGCCGCGGCGTCGATCGCCGCCTTCCCCGCGGCGTTCCCCTCTTGCGCTCGCACCTGCACGGCGGCGAGTGCCGCCGCCAGAGCCGCCATCGCCACGAGGTTCTTCATGGGTCGTATATACTCCATCGCCGAACGATTATATGAATAGATACGTCGGCGCCTCTATCCTTGCACTCGCCGGGATGACGATCGCGGGCGCGGTGCCAACCGCCCAGCGCCCCAGCGTTCCCGGCTGGCCCTACGGCTACTTCATGCCGGCGGCGCCCGGTCAAGCCGCGCCCCTCTGCGTCGATCCCCGCAAGCCACTCAGCTGCGCACGCCCGGCAGCCCCGGTTCCAGACGATGGTATCGTGCGGACCCTGCCGGAGACGACCCGCAAGTTCACGCGCAACCAGGTCTTCTTCGATTACGGTCCCGGCGACTGGTATCCAGGCGACCATCCGGCCATGCCCGAGATCGTCGCGCGCGGCCGCGAGCAGGATACGCTGCGCGCCTGTTCCCTCTGCCATTACCCGAACGGGAAGGGCAAGATGGAGAACGGCCACGTCGCCGGATTGCCCGAGGGCTACATCCTGCAGCAGCTCGCCGACTTCAAGAGCGGGCGACGCCGGAGCGCGGACCCGCGCAAGGCCAACACCAACGAGATGATCGCGATTGCAAAGCTCCTGACCGACGAGGAGGCCAAGGCTGCCGCATCGTACTTCGCATCGATGAAATGGACGCCCTGGGTCGAGGTCATCGA
Organism: Candidatus Sulfopaludibacter sp. SbA3; assembly: GCA_945876205.1. Lineage (GTDB taxonomy): Bacteria > Acidobacteriota > Vicinamibacteria > Vicinamibacterales > UBA2999 > CANNDT01. The sequence continues at coordinate 10,869 of CAMCNL010000015.1, read as the reverse complement.
AAGCGACACGAATCCGAAGGTCCGTGAAACCGAGAACGGACTGTTTCTGCCGCTCGACGGCGGCGGCACCGAGCCGCTCGGCCAGCGGATTATCGAGATGCCGAAGAATCCCGAGCGCACGAATGTGCTGCGCGACCCGCACTCGGGCTTCGTCGCGTATGTGCCGAAAGGCAGCATCGCGAAAGGCGAAGCGCTGGTCACCACCGGTGGCGGCAAGACCACCCAGTGCGCGATCTGCCACGGCGACGATCTGAATGGACTGGGAAACGTTCCCGGGATCGTCGGCCGCACCACGAGCTATACCGCGCGGCAGCTCTATGACATCAAGGCGGGCACGCGGAACGGCGCCGACACGCCGCTCATGACGAAGGTCGTCGCCAGGCTGAACGACGCCGACATCATCGCGATCACCGCCTATCTCGCGTCGCGGAATCCCCAGTGAGGCGCACGGCCCTGCTGTGGCGCTCGGTCGTGGTCGCCCTCCTCCTTCCGGTGGGGATCGCCGGCCAGGGCGTCTTCAGGCCCGACACGCCGAAGGAACCTGGCGCACGAACGTGGCTCACGAAGAAGGCGACGCTCCCACCCTTCCGAGCACCGCGGACCAGGGACGGGGTTCCGGATCTGCAAGGCAACTGGGGCGCCGGCTACAGCGGCGACGTCATCGAAGAAACCGAGTACGTCGACCGCACGACGCCTCCCGTCGAGAGTTGGATATCGGATCCACCCGACGGCAAGATTCCCTATCAGCCCTGGGCCCTGGCGGTCCGCGACGCGCACCGGGCGGGCCTGGCGCGAGGATGGCCTGGCGAGACCGGGCAACGCCTCTACGCCGACCCTCAGTCCTTCTGCCTCGAAAACGTCCCGCGGTATTCAGAGCGCGGTTTCGAGCTGGTGCAGACGCGGAACTTCGTGACCATGATGCTGGGATGGGGCCACCTGCACCGGGTGATTCCGCTTGATGGACGTCCGAAGCCGAGTGAGGCGTTGAAGACCTGGATGGGCGTCCCCCGCGGGCGCTGGGAGGGCGAGACCCTGGTTGTCGAGGTCACCAACATCAACGGCAAGATGTGGCTCGACAGCGTGGGAAATTTCTACAGCGAGCATGCCCGTCTCACCGAGCGATTCCGGCTGGCCGATGCGAACACGCTCGACTACGAGCTGACGGTGGACGACCCGACGACCTTCACACGGCCCTGGAAGGCGAACTTTCCACTGCCCCGCGTCCGCGCCTCGGATGACCCGTACGCGGCCGAGATCTGGGAACAGGCGTGCCACGAGGGAAACCTGCAGCACATCGAGGGGCTCAAGAGCCTCGGGTTCAAGTGGTACTACTCGCCCGAACCGCCGGCGCGCTAGCGTTCGGCCGGCGCGCCGGACGTCGTCGGGGCGCCGAGGAAGAAATTGCGACCGTCCTTCAGCATGACCGACTGGCCGTTCGCGGTCGGGGTGCCGTTCCTGGCGCGGAAGCCGGCGATGGTCACCTGGATGCCGGGCGGAAAGTCGGTCTTGCGGAGGCCACGCTTCAGGAGTTGCGTCGGTCCGCCAGCCTCGATCGCCCAGTTGGTGACCTTGCCGTCGGGACCTTTGACATCGACGTAGATCCAGCCGTGCGGGTTGACCCAGTCCATCATGGTCAGGGTGCCCTCGAGCGTAATCGGCTGGTTCACGTCGAACTCAGCGGCGAACGAATGATGCGCCAGAGCCGGCTGCACGCCGAGCAGCACGGCCGCGATGACGAGACCACAGGAGCTCGCTTTCATGACTCACTATTCTAGGCCGGCTCCCGCTCACGGGCCACAGAGACACCCGCCTACGCCAAGGCTACGGCGGGCAAGCATGGTCCTGCTTGGGCACCGAAGCCGGAGGCGAAGGTGGCTGGCTCTGTGCCTTCTTATGGGTGCAGCGCAGTTGTCCGCTCAGACGTACACGCCCCCGAAGACGGCCGACGGCCATCCCGACATCCAGGGCATCTGGCAGGTGGTCAACACCGCGGCCTGGGACATCCAGGATCACGGGGCGCGCCTCGGCGTCCCGGCCGGGCGCGGCGTGGTGGAGGGCAACGACATCCCGTATCAGCCGTGGGCGCTCGCGAAGAAGCAGGACAACGACGCCAGGCGGGCGACGCTCGATCCGGAATCGAAGTGCCTGCTGTCGGGCGTGCCCCGCATCACCTACATGCCCTACCCGTTTCAGATCGTGCAGCAGGCGGACAAGATCAACTTCATTTACGAGTACAACCACTCGCTGCGCAACGTCTACATGAACGGCAACCCGCATCCGAAGGGGCCGATCGACTGGTGGATGGGAGACTCGCGCGGACGCTGGGACGGCAACACGCTGGTCGTCGACGTCGTCCATTTCACCGATCAGACCTGGTTCGATCGAGCGGGAAACTTCCACAGCGAAGAACTGCACGTCATCGAGCGGTACACACCAACCGACGCCACCCACATGACCTACGAGGTGACGATCGAGGATCCGAAGGTGTTTACGCGGCCCTGGAAGATGAGCATGCCGCTCTACCGGCGGCTGGAGCCGCAGGCGGAGATCCTCGAGTACGAGTGCTACTCGTACTTGATTGAGGAAACCTGGCCTAACAAGTAATTAGTCATCGTGGCGCGGACCTTGTTAGGTCCGCGAGGCGAGCCTGACAAGGCTCGCCCCACTCGAATGGGTTACAAGCCCAGCACGCGGGCGGCGTTACCGCCGTAGATGCTGTCGCGATCGGCGGACTTCAGCTTCAGCGCGTCGATGATCTCGCGCGGGCGCTCGTAGCCCATGTCGAAGCAGTAGTCGCTCCCCAGCATCACGCGATCGACCCCGACCAGGTCGATGAGAAAGCGCAGCAGTTGCGGCGAGTGCGTGATCGTGTCGTAGTGGAACCGCCTCAGGTATTCCATGAACGGCCGCTGCGCCAGGCCCTTCGTCTCCGGTCTCACTTCCTGCCCATGCTGCAACCGTCCCGCGAGATACGGCATCGTCCCGCCCGCGTGCGGCAGGACGATGTTGAGCCGCGGAAACTTGTCCATCACGCCGCCGAACACGAGATTGGTGACGGCGATGCCCGTGTCGTACGGGTTGCCGAGCGTGTTCGCCATGTAGAACTTCGACAGGCGATTGGCGCCCATCGCCGCCGCCACCTGGTCGGGATGCAGGAGGATCGGCAGGTTCATCGCTTCGCACTTTGCGTAGATCGGAAAGAGCGACGGATCCGAGAGCTCCTTTCCCGCAAAGCTGGTCGGCATGTAGGCGCCGCGGATGGCGCGTGAGCCGGCGAGACGATCCAGTTCCTTGACCGCCAGTTCCGGCGCCTGCAGGGGGAGGGTGGCGCAGCCGACGAAACGATCGGGATAGGCGGTGTGCGCCTCGATCATCGAGTCGTTGACCAGCCGCGCCAGCGCCGCGCCACGCTCGGGCGTTGCCCAATACACGAACGGTGTCGTCAGCGACAGCGCGTGCAGGGTCACGCCCTGCGCGTTCATGCGCTGGAGACGCTTCTCGAGATCCCAGTAGGTGACGTCGATGGGAATGCGTCCGCCGCCGATGTTGAAGATGGGGGCGTCAGGCTTCGAGAGATCGAACGAGACGCCGGGCGGCCCGCCCTCCTCGTTGATCGACTTGATGAATCGTTCCGGGAAGTAATGGGCGTGGACGTCGACGGCGCTCCGCCCCGCCCGTCCATCCCGCCCGCCCTGCGCACCAAGGTTGGCGCCGAGCGCGCCAACAGCGCAGCACCCGGCGAGAAACCCGCGTCTATTTATGGAATGCGACACACGAAATTCTCCGCTTTATCGATGCTGCCGGTTCCCGTGTACTTGGCAATCTGAGGGAACGGACACAGGGGACGGGTGCGCACGACGGTGCCGTCGGCGATGAGTGACGCCACGATCTCGTTCGGCGCCTTGCCGTGCTCGCGCCATTGCTCCAGCGCCGTCACCGTGTCGAACACGTTCGGGCCTTCGCCGTTGCCACAGTGGCCCATCCCGGGCGCCATGAAGAGCCGCACCGAGTCGGACGCCTGCTTCTCGCCCAACGTCGCCACGACCCGGTTGTAGTAATCGACCGACGAGGTCGGCGGCACATTGGTGTCGCCCCACCCGTGATAGATCAGGAGCTTTCCGCCGCGCTCGACGAACGGCTTGATGTTCGGCGACGTTGCGTCGATGGTCTCAGCCGCCGCCTTGCGCGCCATCTCGAGATGCTGCGCGAGATCCAGCGTGCGGAAATCCCAGTTCGGATCCTTGAAGACGACGTACTTGAAGAGGTCGTCGGACATGCCGAGCGGCCGCGGACCGCCCGCGTTGACGGTCCAGCGCGGCTCGCTGCCGGGCACGACGCCCGGGAACACCTGCTTGCCGGTCTTCGGGTCGACGATCGGGGAATAGATCTTCTTCGCGGCGATCACCTGCGGGCCGGTGAGGCAATCGGCCGCATCGCCGGCCTTGCACGCGGTCACCGCGGGATCGAACTTGCACGCCAGCGGATTGCCAATCAGGCCATCCTTCAGACCGTCGCCCTCGTCGCACGCGTTCAGCGCCGCCTTGAACAGCACCTGGAGCTTCGCCGGCGGGATGAAGCTCGCAGCCTCCATGTGCGTGGCCTTTGACGCCGCCACCAGTTGGAAACTCTGATCGGTGCGGTTGTAGCCGGGCGCGCCGGCGATGATCGAATCGAAATCCTGCGGATAGCGCTGCGCTTCCATGAACGCCTGCCGTCCGCCGCCCGAGCAGCCGTTGAAGTACGACAGCTTCGGCGCCGAGCCGTAGTGCGCCACGATCGTCGCCTTGCTCTGCACGGCTGTCTCGTGAATCGCACGGTGGCCGAAATCGATCAGCTTCTCGGGATGGCCGAGCGCGAACGACGCGCTGTCGCCAACGTGACCCGTATCGGTCGACGCCGCGGCGTATCCGCGGCGCACGGCGGCAGCGAGCGTGCCGTACTGAATCGAGCCGCCCCATCCGCCGTTACCGACTTCCTGGAACTTGCCGTTCCAGCCCGCGAGCGGCAGCCAGACCTCTGACTTGATGTCGGAGTCCGACGAGGGCATCAGCGTCAGCGAGACGCGGCAGAACGCCGGCACATCCTTCTCCGTCGCCGGGGGACGGGCCGCACCCGGAGGCGCGGGAGGCGTGAAATCACCCGCGGCCACCGCCTGCACCGCGTTGACCTTCGCGTTCGACAGCTTCAATGACGACGCGAGCCGCTCGCACGCGGCGGCCGTCACCGGCGAACCCTGCCCATGCAGGATCGCGGCACAGGACAGGGCGCACACCGCCGCAGTAAACGTTCGAATTCTCATGTTGAACTCCAGCTTATCGCGTGTCGCGCCGATCCCGCTCGGCTTCGAGGTACGCGTGGCATTCATACTCGAGGAGCTGCGCGTTCTTTTCCACGTGGCGATACAGCGGCATGCTGATCTTCCACGGGCGGGCAAAGACCTTCGGGTCCTCGATGGTGGCCTCGTAGAGGATGTGATCGGGTCCGGTCCGCGTGTATCGCTCGACCACGTGCATGGTGTCGCTGCCGTAGTTGCCGGAGCGGTCGAACCATATCTCGTCCTGGAAGTTCGTGACGTCGACCACCAGCGTGTCGCCGTCCCACTTCGCACGCGAGTCGCCCATGAACCAGCGGGCGCCCTTCGGATGCTGGCCGCTGAACCGCAGGCTGCGGACGGTGTGCACGTACTCCGAGATGATGTTGACCTGGTCCTTGGTCTGGAAGATCTGAAAGGGGTACGGCATGTACATGGTGCGGGGCGTCCCCACCATGAAGCACTTATTCTCGGGATCCTCGGTGAACCGCCTGCGGTAATTCAACTGCCGCTCCGCAAGCGCCGCTTCCAGGTAGGGGATCTCGTTGCCCTCGACGATGCCCTGACCCGCCGGGACGCCGAGCTCAGCGGAGTGATCCTGGATGTTCCAGTTCGCGGTGTTCATTGTCTGCCAGATGCCCTGCAGATCGGGCTGGCCGTCGACGGTTCGTGGTGCCTTGTAGGCCTGCGCGGCGGCCTCGCTCGCGCACATGATGACAAGCCACAGAGACACGGAGACACAGAGTCCGTGACGGACGAAGACCCGGCTCATGGCTTCTGATCCGTAGGCGAGCCGGCAAAGAGCGTGCGTCCGTCGGGCAACTTCACCTCGAGCGAGCTGACGCGAAGCCCCTTGTCCCGTGACGGGTATCCATTCACGGTGACGACGGCGCCCGCGGGGAGATCTTCGCGCGCCCAGCCCCGGCGATAGAGCTGATTGGGCGTCGCAAACTCGATCGCCCAGTTCCGGACTTGCCCTTTCTCATCCTTCACGTCGATGTAGAGCCAGGCGTGAGGATTGGTCCACTTCATCGCGGTAATCGTGCCGGTGAGGCTGACGGTCCGGTCGGTATCGAATTCAGCCGTCAGCGAATGGTGCGCGAGCACCGGCGCCGCCGACGCCAGGAAGGCGCCGAGCACGGCCGCGGCAAGGACATGTCTGCTCATCATTTCGATCGGCTCCGTTCGTAGGCGTCCCTGGCGATCTGTGCGTCCCTGGACGAGAAGCCGGGATAGTTGCGGTATCCGATGTTGCGCAGATGCTCGGCGTTGGCTTCGCCTTCGTAGCACGACTCTTCCCACAGCTCGTAACCAGCCCGCGTGTTGCGATGCAGCGCAAAGGCCATCGTGAACGGCCGCGTATACACCAGCGGGTCGTTCATCGTCGCCTCGTAGAGGATCGTGTTCGGCTCGAACATCGTGAAGCGCTCGGTCACCACCGCCGCGTCGGTATAGAAGTGCCCCACTTGGTCGAGTCGCGGCATCCCGTTCTGATTCGTGGTCTCGACCACCAGCGTGTCGCCTTCGAAGTGACCGCGGGAATCGCCTTGCCAGAGCAGGATGTCCTTCCCGACGTGCGGGCTGCCATCGAGCTTGATGATGCGGACCGCGTTGGTCTCCTCCGAGAGCAGGACGATGTTGGTGGGCGTCTGGAGGAACTGGTAGGACCCCATGTAGAGGTGGCGCGGCACGCCCGACACGAAGCACTGCGCGTTCTGATCGATGTAGCGCGCCTTGTTCTCGAGACGCTTGACCTCGGCCCATGGCTGGATCGGCACCTTGCCGTCCGCCGGGTCGATGATCACACTCGGCCCGCCGCCATCGTCTGGCAGCTTCGGATGCGCTTCGAGGTTTTCGTGCGCCGCCTGCGAGCCTCCCCACGCCCCGGTGAAATCGGGCTTGCCGTCCGCGGTCCGCGGCGGCTTGAATGTCTTGGCATGCTCCAGGCCGCACGTATGGATCGCCAGCGGGTTGTTATCGGGACAGACGGATTCGGGTGTGCGGGCGAGATCCGGAATCGGCAGGGACCCCGGCGGTCCCCGCGCGGGCGCCTGCGCAAACAGGACGGCGCCTCCGGTCAACACGATCGCGACGATAAGTCCAGGAAATCGACTGTGCACGTGGCACCTCCGCCAGCATGGCGTACGCCTGATTAATGGCGAGAAGATACCACGCCCGAGGCCCGGTTACCGCTTGGGTTCGGGGATGCTGGTTCGGGCGGTCTGCGGCACGTGGCCGCGTTTGTAGACCATGAACGTGCGCAGGAATTCGATGACGATCGTGCCGTCCTGCTTGAAGCCGGTGGTCTTGACGCGGACGATGCCGACGTTCGGGCGGGACTTGGATTCGCGCTTCTCGAGGACCTCGCTGCGCGAGTACACCGTATCGCCTTCGAAGAGCGGGTTGGGCAGCCGCACCTCGTCCCAGCCGAGGTTGGCCATCACGTTCTGCGACAGGTCGATCACGGACTGCCCCGTCACGAGCGCCAGCGTGAAGGTCGAGTCGACTAGCGGGCGTCCAAACTCGGTCTGCGCGGCGTAGTGGTGATCGAAGTGGATCGGGTTGGTGTTCTGCGTCAGCAGCGTGAACCAGCTGTTGTCGACCGACAGAATGGTGCGTCCGAGCGGGTGCTGGTAGATGTCCCCCACTTCGAAGTCTTCGTACACGCGTCCGGTCCAGCCTTCTTTTACCGCCATCGTCTGCTCCACTCCACTGCTAAACGATTCCCTTGTCGCGCCACTGGGCCACCGTGGCCGCCTCGTACCCGATCTCGCCGAGCACCGCGTCGGAGTGCTCGCCCAATGCCGGCACCGGCCCCATCGGCACAACCTCGCCTTCGAGGTTGAAGGGCGGAAGCAGCGTGCGCAGCGGTCCGACGGGCGACTCGACCTCGCGCCAGCGATCGCGAGTCTGCAACTGCGGGTGATTGAGAAACTCACTGACGCTGTTCATGCGCGCGTTGGCGATCCCCGCGGCGTCGAGCCGCCGCACGATCTCCTCCGCCGTGAATCGCGAGAACGACGCAGTGACGATCGCCTCGAGCGCTTCCCGGTGCTGCACACGCGACGGGTTGGTTGCGAATCGTGGCGCGTCGATGAGCTCTGGCCGCTCGAGCACTTCTTCGCAGAGGCGCGTCCACTCGCGCTGATTCTGGACGGCGAGGTAGATCGTCTTGCCGTCGCCGGCGGCAAACGGACCGTACGGCGCGATCGTCGGATGCCGCGCGCCTGTGCGCTGTGGTGAGGTGCCGCCGTAATCGGTGTAGGTCGCCGGAAACCCCATCCACTCGGCGAGTGAATCGAACAGTGAGACGTCGAGCGTCGCGCCCTCGCCGGTCTGCCCGCGGCGGACGAGCGCGGCAAGAATGCCCGAGAGCGCGTACATGCCGGCGGAAATATCGGCGAGTGAGATTCCCACGCGCGCCGGCGACTCGGGAGTACCGGTCAGCGACACGACTCCGGTTTCGCTCTGCACCAGCAGGTCATACGCCTTCTTGTCGCGGTAGGGCCCGGAGCTCCCGTATCCGGAGATCTCGCAGATCACCAGCTTCGGATGCGTCGTGCGCAGGACCGGCGATCCAAACCCGAGGCGTGCCATCGCGCCTGGTGCGAGATTGTGGATGAAGACGTCGGCGCGGGCGATCAGCCGGCCCAGCGCCTCGGCGCCTTCGGACCGCTTGAGATCGAGCGTGACCGATTCCTTGGACCGATTGAGCCACACGAAGTGGGCCGAGATGCCCTTGACCACCGCGTCATAGTCACGCGCGAAGTCGCCGGAGCCTGGACGCTCGACCTTGATCACGCGAGCACCGAGATCGGCAAGCTGGCGGCTGGCAAACGGCGCCGCCACGGCCTGCTCGACCGTGACGACGGTGATTCCCTGGAGGGGCAACATCAGGAATTGATCAGCTTCTGTCGCTCGAGCACCGTCTGCGCCATCCGAATGCTGGCCATGTCGATCATCTGGCCGCCGTGACCGGCCGCGCCCTGCCCACCCGCCGCCGCGGCCTCGTACGCCGCGACCACCGCCGCGGCCTTCTTCACGTCATCGTCGGACGGCGCAAACACGGCGTTGGCCATCGCCAACTGGCTTGGATGGATGCACTGCTTGCCGTCGAAGCCCATCGCGCGCGCGATGCGGCAGGATTTCTCGAAGCCTTCGGCGTCCTTGTAGCTCGCGTACGGACCGTCCATGCAGCGCAATCCGTTGGCGCGCGCCGATGCGACGACGGTGTGCATGACCGCGTGCCAACGGTGCCCGGGGTAGAGCGCGTCGTGCTCGTCGAACTCGCCAACCCCGGACGAGGGCATCTGCATCGACGCGGCATAGTCACCCGGGCCGAAGATCAGCGCATCGAGCCGCGGTGAGGCGCTGGCGATCTCGCGCGCGTAGAGGAATCCCCGAGCATTCTCGATCTGCGCTTCGATGCCGATGCGCTGCGTGAAACCGCGGTGCCCTTCGATTTGCGTCAGCAGGGTGTCGACGAACAGGACGTCGGATGCCGAACCGACCTTCGGCACCATCAGCAGGTCGAGCCGATCGCCGGCGGCTTCGACGACGTCGATGACGTCGCGATAGGCGTACGGCGTGTCGAGCCCATTGATGCGGACGATGCGCACGCGTCGGCCGAAATCATGCTGCTGCAGGGCGCGGATGACATTGGCGCGGCCGGCGGCTTTCTCGTCGGCCGAGACCGAGTCCTCGAGATCGAGACAGATGGCATCGGCACCGCTCCGTGCGACCGCCTTCTCGATCATGTCCGGCCGCGAGGCCGGCACAAACAGCATGCTGCGCGTCAGACGAACCATCGACACTCCTAGAACGACCTCGGCATCCCGAGCACGTGCTCGCCGATATACGACAGGATCAGATTGGTGGAAATCGGCGCCACCTGGTAGAGGCGCGTCTCCCGGAATTTGCGCTCGACATCGTACTCCGCGGCAAATCCAAATCCGCCGAAGGTCTGCAGGCAGACGTTGCCGGCCTCCCACGACGCATCCGCCGCGAGGAGCTTGGCCATGTTGGCTTCGGCGCCCGCTGGCTTGCCCGCATCAAACAGCCGCGCCGCCTCGTACCGCATCAGGTCGGCGGCGCGGATATTCGCATACGCGCGCGCAATCGGAAACTGGATGCCCTGGTTCATGCCGATCGGACGGTCGAACACGACGCGCTCGCCCGCATAGGTCCTGGCGCGGTCGATGAACCAGAAGCCGTCGCCGATGCACTCGGCGGCAATCAGGACCCGCTCGGCGTTCATGCCGTCGAGAATGTAGCGGAACCCGCGGCCCTCTTCGCCGATGAGGTTCTCCGCCGGCACCGCGAAGTCTTCGAAGAACACCTCGTTGGTCTCGTGGTGCACCATGTTCTTGATCGGACGGACGGTCAGCCCCTTCTGATCCGAACCACGCAGATCGACCAGGAAGACCGAGAGGCCTTCGGTCTTCTTCTTCACCTCGGCGATCGGCGTCGTGCGCGCGAGCAGCAGCATCAGGTCGGAATGCTGCATGCGCGAGATCCAGACCTTCTGGCCGTTGACGATGTACTGATCGCCTTTGCGG
>CAMCNL010000014.1 GCA_945876205.1 Candidatus Sulfopaludibacter sp. SbA3 | reverse complement strand
GCAGCACTCCCAGTGGTATACCGTTTGCTCCCTCCTTAGGGTCCAGCGGTCCTCATGTGCGCCATCGGACTCGCCTGATGCCAGGAACTCACCCCCCGTACTCCGCGTTGGCCTCCTGGAGGCGATGGAGCCGGCCCGCCCTGCCGGTGGTCGTCGTCTCGGCGCTCTTGTGCCTCGGGGTGGCGAACATCGTCGCGAGGGCGAGCTTCCACGAGGTTGAGGACGGCGTCCTGTGGACACAGAGTCCCGAAGGCGTCATGGCGGCCGACATCGCCGAGCAGACGCCTGCGGCGGCCATTGGGCTGAAGCGCGGCGATCTGCTGCTGGCGATCGACGATCGGCCGGTGCAGCAGGTATCGGACGTTATCAACGCGCTGCATGCGGCCGAAGCCGGCACGAATGCGCGCTACACGGTGCTGCGGCTCGGCACCCGGGAGATCGTCGACCTCCGCATCGCCCCGGTGCCCAACGGCTCAGGGCCGTTCTACTTCCTGCTCGCCGGCGTCGGGATGTTCACGCTGCTGGTCGGCGGCGCGGTGCGGCTTCGACGGCCGCGCGATCCCGCCACCCTGCATTTCTTCTGGCTGTCGGTCGCCTTCTTCGGTGTCTTCACGTTCTCGTTCAGCGGCCGCCTCGATCGCCTCGACTGGATCTTCTACTGGGGCGACGCGATCTCCATCCTGATCCTCCCGCCGCTGTTCCTGCATTTCGCACTGGTGTTTCCGGAGCGCGGCCGGCGTTGGACGTCGGGCGCGGTCGGCCGGTTCGTCGTCCCGCTGATCTATGCGCCGGCGCTGTTGCTGGGCGCCGCTCGCGTGACCGCGCTGGTGAAGAGCGCGTCCGACGCGCCGCGCTTTCTCGGCGTGATTGCCTCGCTGGATCGCGCCGAATACCTCTATCTCGCGGTCGGCTTCATCGCCGGACTGGTGGCGCTCACGCGCGCGCTGGCGGAGGTGCGCTCGATCACCGCCCGCCGCCAGTTGCGCTGGATCGCGTGGGGGACGGCCTTCGGCGTGGCGCCGTTTGCGTTCGGCTACGCGCTGCCGTGGGCGATGGGGGTCGAGCCGTCGCTGCCGATGCAGCTCTCCGCGCTGCCGTTGAGCCTGATTCCGCTGGCGTTCGCGTCCGCCATCATCCGCTACCGGCTGATGGACGTGGAAGTGATCGTCAAGCGCGCGCTGGTCTACGCGGCGGCGCTGTCGGCCATCGTCGCCATCTATGTCGTGCTGCTCCAGGGCGTGCAGCGCCTGTTCTTCAAGGGCAATGCTCAGAACAATTGGGTGCTCGCGATCGTCGTGACGTTAGTGGCCTTGCTGCTGGCGCCGCCCGTCAAGCAGGCGATCCAGAACGCGCTCGACCGGGCGTTCTACCGTGACCGCTACGACTACCGTCGCGCCCTCGTCGGGTTTGCGCGCGACCTCAACAGCGATCTCGACCTGCATCGGCTCTCGGAGCGGCTGGTGTCTCGCGTGGTTGAAACGTTAGTGGTCGAGCGCATGGCGCTGATGCTTGCCGACGAGGTCGCGCCACACTTCGGCTCGGTTCGCGCCTCCGGGTTCGGCGACAGCTGCCCGCCGGCGTTGTCCAAGCGTGCCGAGATCGGCGCGCGTCTGGACGAGGGCCACATCGTCGCCCTGGACGATCCGATTGCGGCGAGCCGCTTCGCGGTCGAGGAAGTCGAGTTCTGGCGCGACGCCGGCCTCTACTATTTCGTACCGTGCGTCTCGAAGGAAGGCACGATCGCGGTGCTGGCCCTCGGGCGCAAGGACACCGGCGAGCCGCTCAACAGTGAGGACACGGGACTGCTCGCCGCGGTCGCGGGACAGATCGCGACGGCGCTCGAGAACGCTCGCCTCTATCGCCAATTGCACCTGAAGGCGCACGAGCTCGATCGCATGCGCGCCTTCAACGAAAACATCCTTCAGTCGCTCGACGACGGTCTGCTGGTCGTTGACCTTGGCGATCGGATCGTGCGCTGGAACACCGCGCTCGAGCAGCTCTACGGCGTGCCGCAGGCCGACGCGGTCGATCACGGGCTTCACGAGGTCTTCGATCCGCCCTTCGTCGAGGCGATCCGTGCTGCGCGCCGCGATACGCCCGAAGGCGCCACGTTGTCACGCATCCCACTGGCGGGCCGGCACGGCGCTGCGGGACGCACGATGATCGTCAACGCGGCCGTCGTACCACTGCGCACCTGCGGTGAAGACGGCCCTGCGACGGCCGGAACGATCGTCATCATCGAAGACATCACCCGGCGCGTGCAGCTCGAGGAACAGCTGCAGATTTCCGAGAAGATGGCCTCGATCGGATTGCTTGCGGCCGGAGTCGCCCACGAAGTCAACACCCCGCTGACCGGCATCTCGAGCTTCACGCAGATGCTGCTCGAGGGCGCCGACACGGAAGATCCCAGGACGCGGCTGCTGCAGAAGATCGAGCGGCAGACCTTCCGCGCGGCGAAGATCGTCAACAGCCTGCTCAACCTCTCCCGGCCCGCGCAGGCCGGCGCCGACATGGCGCCAGTCGACATCAACACCGTCATCAACGACGTGCTCGCGCTGCTGGAGCACCAGCTGCAGTTGCATCACGTGACAGTACGCCGCGAGCTCAGCGAGCGTCCTCTCGTGGTGATGGGGCTGGAGCACAAGCTGCAGCAGGTGTTCCTCAACCTGTTGCTCAACGCGCGTGACGCGATGCCGAAGGGCGGATGGTTGTCCGTCGGCACGCGCCAGCAGGCGGGGCAGGTGATGGTCGAAGTCGCCGACACCGGTTCGGGGATCCCGAACGAGTATCTCGCCCGCATCTACGATCCGTTCTTTACGACCAAAGCGACCGGGCAGGGCACCGGCCTGGGGCTCTCGATCACCTACGGCATCGTGCGCGAACATCACGGCTCGATCGACTGCGAAAGCACTGTCGGGCAGGGCACCCGTTTCATCCTCGAGTTTCCGCCGGCCCCGGTTGAACAACCGGTTCGCGCGGCACAGTAGTAAGGGCAGGGTTCACGCATGCGCCGTACCGGTTCGGTTCTGGTCATCGACGACGAAGAAATCATGCGTGAGATCCTCGAGGCGCTGCTCACGCGCGAAGGGTATGACGTGCGTCTCGCCTCATCGGGGGCCGAGGGGCTCGAGCTCGCGAGAACGCTCCCGTTCGACGCGGCGATTGTCGACGTGATGATGCCGGGCATCGATGGCATCACGACGCTCGACGAGCTCAAGAAGATTGACGACGAACTGCCGGTGCTGATGATCACCGCGTTCGCGTCGGTCGAAACCGCCATTTCCGCGATGAAGCGCGGCGCGTTCGACTACATCACCAAGCCGTTCAAGAACGACGAAGTGCTGGTGGTGGTCCGCAACGCGCTCGAGCGCAGGCAGCTGGTGGCCGAGAACACCGCGCTGAAGCAGCACCTCCAGGCGCAGGCCCAGAACTTCGCCGGCATCATCGGCCGCAGCTCACGGATGAAACAGGTGTTCGACCTGATCATCCAGGCAGCACCGAGTCGATCGACGATCCTGATCACCGGCGAGAGCGGCACGGGTAAGGAGCTGGTGGCGCGCGCCATTCATTCCAACTCGGCGCGGTCGGACCGGGCGTTCGTCACGGTGAATTCAGGCAACCTGCCGTCTGATCTGCTGGAATCGACGTTGTTCGGCCACGTCAAGGGCGCGTTTACCGGGGCGGTCTACCCGAAGAAGGGGCTCTGCGATCTCGCTGACAAGGGCAGCATCTTCTTCGACGAGATCGGCAACATCCCGCTCGAGACCCAGGCGAAGCTGCTGCGCGTCATGCAGGAGCGCGAGTTCATGCGCCTCGGCGGGATGGAGACGATCAAGGTCGACGTGCGCATCGTCGCGGCGACCAACTGCGATCTCCGCGAGATGGTTGAAGACGGCCGATTCCGCGAGGACCTCTTCTACCGGCTGCACGTCATCAACATCTTCCTGCCGCCGTTGCGGGAACGGAAGGACGACATCCCCCTGCTGGCGCATCACTTCCTCGCGAAATACAGCGAGGAGAACAACAAGCCGGGTATCGAGCTGACGGGCGACGCGCTCGACCTGATGATGGAGTACGACTGGCCGGGCAACGTCCGCGAGCTCGAGAACGTGATCGAGCGGGCGGTCGTGCTGACGTCTGGAAACCGGATCGACGCGGATCTGATTCCTGAGCACGTTCGCTCGTCGCCGGGATTCCACATGCCGAGGTTCGTGGTGCCGCCGGAAGGCATCTCGTTCAAGGACGTGATCACCGACGTCGAGAAGCGCCTGATCGAATCGACGCTCGAGGCAGCCGGCGGGGTGCAGAAGCGTGCGGCGGAGCTGCTGCGGATCAAGCCGACCACGCTGAACGAAATGATCAAGCGGTATGAGATTGGCCCGCGGCGGAATCGCCCGGCCTCGTCAACTCGGCCCCGGCAGGGTCTTCCGACCACCGAGCTGACGCGAGACTAACTGGCCCGCCCGCGGACTTTCGTAATCAGTCTCTCGAAGCGCCCGAGGACGGCGTCCCACCGGTGGTTCTGGCGAACGTACTGGCGTCCGTTCTCACCCAGCTTCTCGCGCAGCCGGGTATCGGTCATCAGCATCCGGAGCGCTTCAGCGAACTCCTCGCGATTCGCGTAATAGAGGCCGGCGTTGGCGCGCCGCACATGCTCCACGGCAGCGTCGTTTCGGGCGCAGGCCAGCACCGGCGTGCCGACGGCGAAGCTCTCGAGCAGAGACTGCGAGAGCAGATCGTCTGGCGTCGGCGCGATCGTGAGGTCCGCGGCCTCGTAGGCAATCATCCGTTCACGATCGGGCAACACGCCGGCCAGTCGCAGGTACCGTTCCTCCGGCACCTTCATCATCTTCACGCCCATCAGCACCAGCGACGTATCGCCCTCGCCCGCGTCCGCGGCATAGGTGTCGAAGTACTCGAGCATCTCTTCGCAGCCATTGTCGCGCTCGACGCGGCCACCGTAGAGCGCGAATGGACCATACAGGCGATGACGACGGCGGAACGGAATGCCGCGGCCTGTCAGCGGGTCGATCTCCGCGGCCTTCTCGGCCTCGGCGCTCGCCTCGTCGTCCAGCGGCATGTCGTCGGCCGGGTCCTGCTGATGTCGTGGGTAGGCCTGTTGGGGCGGGGCGTCGATGCCGATACCGACGACTTCCTCAACGGCCGGCGCCACCTGCAGGAACGCCAGGGCGAGCCGGCGCTCCGACGCCGAGAGATATCCCACGCCGCGTGCAGATGCCGCGACTTCGGCCCAGATGCCGAAGCGGAGTGCGCGGTCGATCTGGAGGTGCGGGAAAAGGACGCTGCGTTCGGGTGCGATCGCGATGCCGTGCACCGTCGTCGCATGGCAGAGCGAGAAGAACAGGATGGCGTCGTACGAGCGGTGCTGGCGCTTGAGATGTTCGATCAGCGCCGGAGACGAGGGCCCGAGGCGGCGAACCCATTCGAGCTCTTCGGATCGCGCCCGTGGTCCAGAGAACAGGCGATCGGCGAATTGGTTGAACGCCGGGCGATCGTGCGGCTGCGCAACCGCAAAGTGCCGGACGAGTACGCCGCGGACACGGTCCGCGCCCTCCGCATATTCGTTCTTCCAGGTGAGTGGATCGCGCGCGCACGTCGTCAGAACGTCGACGTCGTGACGTTCGCTGACCTGCTCGGCCAGGAGCCGGCACGCGTGTTCCGCACCGGAGGAAATCTCGGCGCCGTACCGCGGGGTGACGAACGCGAACCTCACGCGTGCGCCTCGCGTCGCGGCCGGTCAACGGCCGGACCTGACGGAATGGCGGACAGTACCTCGGCGGCGGGCGGAAGAATCCGCCGCCGGCGGGCCAGCCAGCCGGGAAGAGGCTCCATCGAATGGGCCGGGGGTTGCGAAGTCAGACGGTCGAACATATCCAGGTATTTCCGTTCAATCACCGGCCAGGCGTAGTGCTGATCGAAATACGCGCGCCCGTTGCGTCCGAGCGCCTGGCCAAGCGCCGCGTTCCCGAGCAGCGTGTCGAGCGCGCCGGCGAATTCCGCCGCATTCTCATAATACAAGCCAGCGTTACTGCGGATGCACTGGCCGAGAAGTACATCGCAATGGGCGTTGGCGACCACCGGCCGCCCCAGTGCCCATGCTTCCAGTGCCACCATCGACAGGCTCTCGTAGTAGGACGGCATGATCAACGCCTCGGCCCCCGCAATTGCGTCGAACTTGTCCTGGTCGGTCACGTACCCCAGATGCCGGATGCGTGGATGCGACGGGATCCGCAGCACCGGGTTCCCAATCAGGACCAGGTCGATCGGCCGCGGCGACGCCTCGACGTATTGCAGAAAAAAGTCGAAGAGCTCGGAGCAGCCCTTATTGGCGTCGATTCGCCCGACGTAGATGATGAACGGGTTCTGAAGCCCGAACTTCTGGCGGGCCCGACCCGGTTCAACCTCGGTTGGAATGGCGGAGCCGACACCGACGACCACGCCCGGCACGTCCTCGTTTCCGGAAACGGCGTTGATGAGCGCGCGCTCCTCGAACGAGTTGTACATGATCGCGCGCACGCCGCGGCACACTGAATGAAACATCGAAAGACCGAGCGCCGGATCGCGTTCGGCGGTGGGCACGAGTACGGCGCGACCGGGTACGGCCCGCGCACCGTGGAACGCCTGGTAGTACCGGAGGCAGAAGAGCACGACGAAATCGAATTCCTGCGGATCGCGGGTCAGCCGAGCGATCAGGTCTGGACTCGTGGGTCCCTCGCTGTCGAGCCACTGCAGCTCGTCCTGGAGGGAATGGACGTCGTGGAACACCTGGCGTGACCGGCGATCGAATTCGATCGGGTCGCGTTCACGAGCGACGGGGAATCGCTCCACCGGGACGCCGTTCACGACATCAGCCCCGGCGGGGAATTCATTCTTCCAGGTGACGTAGTCGCGGGCACATGTCGCGAGCACGCGAACCTCGGCGTGTGCCGCCAGGCGCTCGGCGACATACCGCGCGTGCAGCTCGGCGCCGCCGTTGACATCGGCGCCATATCGCTGCACGACGACAGCTAGCTTCATGCCTCCGGTTCGCGCTCCCCGGGGGCGGGCAGCGCCGGCGGCGCCGGCTCTGGCACGTGCGGTTCGACAACTGCGGGGGCTGCATCCGGAGGCGCCGCCGCTTCGATGGCCACTTCGGCCACGGGAGGCACTTCAACGACCTCTCTCTCGTCCTGTTCCGGCTCGTCGTCGGGACCTTCGTCACCACCGGCTTCCGAGTTCATATCCGACACCGAACCCGGTTGTGCCGCCTGCTGCGACGACCCCGGTGCGTTTTCGCCCGGTGCGCCGCCGCCGCGGCGCCCTCGCCGGCGTCGTCGTCGCCGCCTGGAGCTGTCAGACGTCTGGCCCTCGGCCGGTGCTTCTGCAGCCGCCGCCGTCTCGCCGGCCGGCGCGCCAGCCGCCATCGGCGCAGTGGCCGGCTCCGGACCGCGCTCGCGCTCCGGGGCGCGTTCGCGCTCGGGGCCACGCTCGCGCTCAGGACTTCGAGGAGAAGGTGAAGGCGCATGCGAGGGCCTGGGCTGATGGAGGCTGCCCTCCATGCTCCTGACGCGGCGCTCGTTGAAATCGACTTTCGCGCTCAGGGACTCAACGAGCGACGACAGACTCTGGAGCTCCAGCGTCACGCGCGACACTTCGGTGACCATCCGATGCACGAGCTCGTAGTGCAGGGCGTTCCATTCCGTCTGTCGCCGCACCCGGTCCGCCTCACGCGTGACCGCCTCGGCGTTCCATCGTGCCTGGGTGTTCAGCGCGTGAATCAGCGGGTTCGGGTTGAAGAACAGCTTCAGGATCGGATTGAGCAGGCGGCGCATGAACCGCATCAACCCGCGATGTGACTCGTAGAGAGTCCTGTCCTCGAACGTGTACGTGAGCTCCGAGGCCTCTGCCGGGTCCGGGGCAGGCGGCGGGGCGCCGGCGCTCTTCCGGAGCTCGTCGAGCAGGCCGGGCTTGATCGCGCGCGGATCGAGAATCGCCTCGAGACGACGGGCCGCGAGCTCCTGGATCTGCTGGTTCGACAGGTCGATTCCGTGACGCTGCGCAATCCGCGCCCGGATGTCGCGCATGATGTGCTCGACGTCGACGTGGTCGCGGCCGCCCTGCTCCTGCGCCTGCGGCGCAGGCGTGCGGCGGTCCGGTCCCCGGCGGTCGGGCCCGCGCCGGCCGCGGTTGTAGTGACCGCGCCGGCTCTGCTGGTTCTGATCCATCAGTAAGTCCTAAACAGCTGTCCCCACTCGGTGCGCATGAATTCGCGAATGCGCGACTGGCCAACCGTCGGGTACCACATGAAGTCGTGGTACACGTTGGACGCAAAGGGCGCCCAGACCATGAGCGGGGAATGCAGCAAGAGGCGTTCGAGCGGCCGGAGGAATCCCTTGCGGATCATCTGGTCGCCCCAGATCACGAGGGACTTGCGCGTCTCGAAGCCGAAGTTTTCCTTCGACACGTCATCGCCCACGAGCTCGATGTCGCGCGGATCGGCGATGCCGAGACCGCGCTCGTGGGCCATCCTCAGAAACGGGATCGACATCGGGTCGAACCCCATGAGCTTTGCCGCGATGGCATCGATGGCGACCGAGTCAGTGGCCGCCAGGAGCAGGTTTTTCACGCGCGGGATCATCGTGCGCGGCCCGGCGCCGTCACCCGCAACGGTGCCATCCATCACCGTGAAGACCGCCGGGTGCAGCTCGCGCTGCATGTAGAGAAGATCGACGAGCACCTCGTGCATGTACTTGTGCGCATAGTGCCGCACCTCACGCAGCAGGCCGCCGAACGAGTTCTTCACCGACCCTGTCATCACGGCGTGACCGTGTGTCTTGACCGTCGGCAGGTGAAGGATCTGCCGTCCCGGATAGATCGCGGGAATCTGGATCCCCTCCGGAAAGATGTCGTTCAATTTGAGCAGCGGACTCTTGAAGGGATAGACCTGCCACTCGACTTCGGTCAGCGGCGTGAACTTCAGGTCCAGCCGATCGAGGACTGGTTCCCACCGGTTGTTGCGGCAGCCCTCGCGAGGGCTCGTCACCACGGTCTTGTTCTCGATCGGAATGATCCGCTCGCGGCGGAATCCGTCCGCGAGCATCTTGCTCAGCACGCCGTCGACCTGCCATGGCTGTGACGAACAGGAGGGGAAGTATTTCGTCCACGAGAGGTTCAGTTTGATCAGTGTGTCGCGGTCGCGCGACAGCGTATCCCGGTAGCCCGCCAGCTCCATCACCCGCGCGTAGTCCTGGATCACGGTTTCCGGCCGCGTGCGAATTACCGCGACGCGCGCCGTCCTGGGAGGACGGGCCGCTTCGACAGGCTCCGGAATATCGATCGTGACTGGCATCAGTGTCCCAAGGGTGAATAGAGGCAGAGTCCCACCGCTGCGGCCCAGAGCGCCACGCACGCGAGCAGCGGACCGTCGGTCACCAGCGTGGTGGTCGGAGCGCCGCCGCCGCGCTTCTGGTGCACCAGATAGAGATATCGGAAGATCCCGTACAGCACAAACGGGATGGTCAGTCCCAGCCGCGGGGTTCCGAGCCGCTCAGCCGTGTCGGGGCTGGTAGCAAAGATACTGTACGCAATCACGGTGGACGCCGTCACCACCGCAATCATCTGGTCCAGCAGGTAGGGACTGTATTCCTGGAGGATTGGCCGATGGTCGGTGGCCCCTTCTCCGAGCAGCAGAAGCTCGTGGCGGCGCTTGCTCAGGACCAGAAACAAGGCCAAAAGGGTCGTACAGACTGGCAGCCAGGGCCCAATCGGTACCTGCACCGCCACCGCGCCGGCCACGGCCCGCAGCACGAAACCGCCCGCGATCGTCAAGACATCAATGATCACGACGTGCTTGAGCGCGGCGGAATAGAGGAGCAACAGGGCCAGGTACCCCCCCGCCAGGGCCGCGAATACCGGGCTGATGCGCCACGCGAAGACGAGAGCGCCGGCGCCCAGGATCACCGCAGCGATCGCCGCCGTGCGCACCCGGAGCTCGCCCGCCGCAATCGGCCGCATCCGCTTCAGCGGATGGCTGCGGTCGGCGTCGCGATCGGAGATGTCGTTATAGAGATAAACGGCGCTCGACAGCGCGCAGAAAATCGCGAAGGCTTCCGCCGCCTCCAGTATCGCGGCGCCCTCGAGCAGGCGTCCGCCGAACATGAGACCCGCGAAAACGATCAGGTTCTTGGTCCATTGCTCGGGGCGTACGGATGCGATCAGGAGCGGAAGAGAACGGCCCGCAGCCGCCCGGCGCGCCATGTCAGCGCGAACGTCGTCAGACGTTGGCTGAGGACGAGAAGCTGCGAACGGCGTCGGCTTCGTTGTCGTAGGTCTCGAACACGGTCAGCAACTTGGTGATCGATAGCAGATCGGTGATCCGCTTCGTCAGGCTGAGAAGCTTCAGGCTGCCGCCCTGCCGGCTGACCGTCGTGTAGGTGCGCACGATCTCGCCGAGCCCCGCGCTGTCGATGTAGGGGACGTCCGCGAGGTTCAGCACGAGCTTTTTCTTGTCTTGCATCACGAGGCTATTGATCTTGTCCTTCAGGATCTCGTCGCCTTCGCCCAGCGTCATCTTCCCCTTCAGGTCGAGAATGGTGACGTCTCCTGCCGAACGTTCCTCGATCTGCATACCTCTCCTCTAAGAATCCCAGCCGCTAAAGGCCGAAATTCTAGCACACCAAAAACAAGGGGCCAGACCCGGCGGCCTGGCCCCGATGGGATGTCGTAACGACAGCGATCGATGAAGTGAGGTGGGCTAGACCCCGCCGGCGTCTGCAAACTTCCGTTGCTGGAAGCACTCTTTGCAGAAGACCGGCCGTCCCTGCGTGGGACGGAACGGCACCGTGGTGTCCTTGCCGCACGCGGAGCAAGAGGTCTGGGTCTCGACGCGTTCGCGCATGGTCGGCCCCGCTGATACCCGATTGGCTCGCTTCGCCTTGCAGGTCTTGCACCGTTTGGGTTCGTTCTTGAACTGTTTGTCCGCGAAGAACAGCTGTTCGCCTGCCGTCCACACGAACTCCGCACTACAGTCCACGCACCTCAAGCTCTTGTCTTGGAATTCCATCGCTCGCTACCTCGGCTCGTCGACCGTGGTCCGGCGCGGGACTACTACTCGGTTTCGCGCCGGAGCTTCTTACGGTTCCGCTTTCTGGCCAACGCTTGCTTGGCCCGACGCTTGTCACCCGGCTTCAGATAGAAGGAGTGTTTCTTGATATCCTTGATGATGTCTTCCTGCTGAACCTTGCGCTTGAAGCGACGGAGGGCGCTCTCGATCGACTCGCCTTCCTGAATCTTGACTTCAGCCACGCTTAAAAACACCCCCTCACACGACAGGTGGCTCCCTGTGATGCCCGCTAAAATGTGGCGAACATGCTAGGCTATCACGGGCAGGCGCGGATTCTAGGCGTAAACCCGGCCATCGTCAACGAAATAGTCAGTGATCCCCCGTCTTGGTTGCACGCAGGTTCAACGCCCGAACCAACCTCAGTCCTAACAGGCACTTAGCCAGATTTCCATGAAGATCCTCGTGATCGGCAGCGGCGCCCGCGAGCACGCCATGGTCTGGAAACTGTCGCGGGAGCGTGACGTAACCGAGATCGCGTGCACTCCTGGGAACCCCGGGATCGCCGCCCTTGCCCGCTGCATCCCCGCCGATGTGACCAAGCCGGCCGAGCTCCTGGCCATCGCGTCGCGCGAATCCGCGGACCTGACGGTCGTCGGTCCGGAGATCCCTCTCAGCTACGGCGTCGTTGACCTCTTTACCGCCCGCGGACGAGCGATCCTGGGTCCGACCCGGGCGGCCGCTCAGCTCGAGAGCAGCAAGTCGTTCGCGAAGCACTTCATGGCGCGTCACCAGGTACCGACCGCTCGTTTCAGGGTGTGCGCCACCGCTGACGACGCACTTGCGGCGATCGCGAGCGGCGAGTTTGGCTACCCGGTCGTGCTCAAGGCGAACGGCCTTGCGGCCGGAAAGGGCGTCGTGATCGCCGAAGACAAGGCATCCGCCGCCGCCGCCGTGCACGCCACGATGGTCGAACGCCGGTTCGGAGACGCGGGAGAACAAATCGTCCTCGAAGAGTTCCTCGTCGGTGAAGAAGTGTCGTATTTCGTGCTCGCCGATGGCACGGCCTGCGTGCCGCTCTCGTCAGCGCAGGATCACAAGCGCATCTTCGACGGCGACCTTGGACCCAACACGGGAGGGATGGGCGCGTTCGCGCCCAGCGTGTTGCTGCCTCCCGACGTCGAACGCCGCGTGATGGATGAGATCGTGCTGCCTGTTCTTCGTGGCATGGCGCACGAGGGCCACCCGTTTCGCGGATTCTTGTACGTCGGGCTCATGCTCACTGCCGACGGTCCGAGGGTCGTGGAGTTCAACGTCAGGTTCGGAGATCCCGAAGCGCAGGTCGTGCTGCCGATGCTCGACGAAGATCTGTCGTGGCTTCTTGCCGCGGCGGCCACCGAGGCATTGCCATCGCGCCCTGCGCGCTTCCGGAATGAGCCGCATGTCGGCGTTGTGCTCGCGTCCGGGGGATATCCCGAGTCGTCCCAGAACGGGAGCGTCATTACCGGCGTCGAGGCGGCGTCGAAGATTCCGGGCGCGCTGGTGTTTCACGCCGGTACGTCCCGCCGCGATGGCCAGCTCGTGACCGCCGGCGGCCGCGTCCTCACCGTCGTCGGACGCGGCCCGACCCACCGCGACGCGATCGAGGTGGCGTACCGCGCCGCGTCCCACATCGCATTCGACGGGATGCAGTTCCGTCGCGACATCGGACAGAAGGCGCTGCGATGAAGTACGCCATGGTGACGTTCGGCTGCCGCGTCAACCAGGCCGATTCGCTGGTGATCGAGGATCGGCTGCGCGCGCGCGGTGCGACCGAAGCGCCGCCGGACCAGGCTGACCTGGTCGTCGTGAACACGTGCTCAGTGACCGCTGGCGCCGATCAGGGCGCGCGGCAAGCCATCCGACGGATCGTGCGCAGCAATCCCGACGTGCAGGTGATGGTGACAGGGTGCTACGCCACCCGCCAGCCGGACGAGGTCGCCGCGCTGCGGAACGTGACGATGGTCGTTCCCAACAGCGAGAAGGACCAGTTCGATTTCACCACCGCTCAGCGATTCGGCGACGGTGATGGCGGCTGCGGCGGCTCACTCGCGCCGGGTGTCGCGGGCCGTACTGCGCTGACGCTTCGTGTGCAAACCGGCTGCGAAGAGCAGTGCAGCTACTGCATCATTCCGCAGACGCGCGGCGCCAGCCGCTCACGTCCGCTGCCGGACGTCCTCGACGACGTGCGTCGCGCGATCGGCGCGGGCTACAAGGAGATCGCGATCACCGGCGTCCATCTCGGATCGTACGGACGTGACCTGCCCGATCGACCGTCGTTGACGACGCTGGTCCGCGCGCTGGGGGAGTGGCAGGCCGACGTGCTCTTCCGAATCAGCTCGCTCGAACCGATGGATTGCACTCCGGAGATCGTTGACACGGTTGCAGCATCACCGCGACTCGCGCCGCATTTCCATCTGCCGCTTCAGTACGGCTCCGACGACCTTCTCATCACGATGCGCCGGCCTTACTCGGTGTCGTACTACACGGATCTTGTCAGCCGCATCCGCACCGCTATCCCGCATGCCTCGATTGGCTCCGACATCATCGTCGGCTTTCCTGGCGAGGACGCGCGCCACTTCGACGAGATGCGCGAGGTGCTCCACCAGTTGCCGCTGACCCATCTCCACGTCTTTCCATATTCCGACCGTCCCGGCACCGCCGCGACCGCCATGCGCCCCAAGGTAGACGGCAGCCACATCCGCGAGCGGGCTCGAGAGGTTCGCGCGATTGGCGCGAGGATGGCGTCGTCGTTCAGGGCGTCGCAGGCTGGCCACACGCGGCGAGCACTTGTCGTGGACGACGGGATGTCAGCGGTGACTGATAACTATCTGAAAGTGCGATTGGACGCGCCGCATGTTCGCAA
Source organism: Candidatus Sulfopaludibacter sp. SbA3 (assembly GCA_945876205.1). Taxonomy (GTDB): domain Bacteria; phylum Acidobacteriota; class Vicinamibacteria; order Vicinamibacterales; family UBA2999; genus CANNDT01. The sequence goes on along the minus strand of CAMCNL010000014.1, from coordinate 15,127 downwards.
CGCGTGGGTTGACGCGGTGATCGACGTTGGGTAGCTGGGTGGCGACCCAGCCACCTACCTGCCTATGAGCAGAGCCATCTGCTGCGCGGCTGATTTCTTCGTCCCACCCTCGACAATCAACTGACCACACGCGGCGCGGATGTCGCGACCGCGGCTCTTGCGCACCGAGACTGTGAGGTGACGCTCGGCCAGGATCTGCGCAAAGCGATCGACCCGTTCGTCCGACGGCCGGTCGTAGGGGATACCCGGCGCCGGGTTCAACGGGATCAGATTGACCTTCGACTTGATGCCGGACAGGAGCCTCGCCAGGCGGCGCGCGTCCTCAGGTGTGTCGTTGACCTGGTCGAGCATCACGTATTCGAACGTGATACGGCTCCGCTTTTTCAGCGGGAAGCGGCGGCACGCGTCGAGAATCGACGCGAGCGGATACTTGCTGTTGAGGGGAACGAGGGCGGATCGCTGCTCGTCGGTCGTCGCGTGAAGCGAGATCGCGAGGTTCGGCATCAGCGGCTCGAGGGCCAGCCGGTCGAGGCCCGGCACGAGACCGACCGTCGACAGCGTCACGCGCCGCGGTGAGATCGCCAGGCCCTGTTCCGCGTGCAGCATGCGGAGGGCCTTCATCGTGTTGTCGTAGTTGTGAAGCGGCTCGCCCATGCCCATCAGCACGATGTTGAACGGGTGATCAAGCATGCCGGTTGTGGTCGCCAGCGCCCGGACCTGGCCGGCGATCTCGCCGGCGGTGAGATTGCGAACGAGCCCCATCTTGCCCGTGAGGCAGAAACCGCAGCCCATCGCGCATCCGACCTGCGTCGAGATGCAGAAGGTCATCGATGGTGTGTCCGGAATGAAGACCGATTCGATGCGGCGGCCGTCGGCTAGTTCGAAGACGAGTTTCCGGGTGCCATCGATCGAGAGGTCGTCGCCAACGATGCGCGGAGTCGACAGGGTGAACTCGGCTTCGACGTGCTCACGGAGCGACCGCGACAGGTCGGTCATCTTCGAGGGGTCGGTGACGCCGCGTTTGTAGATCCAGCGATAGATCTGGCGGGCATGAAACCGCTCGTACCCGTGGCCTTCAAGGGCCGCTTCGAGCTCTGTCAGATCGAGCTCAGCCAGGTCTGGACGAAGGGTGCTCATGCTATGTCTCGCGTTTTCTTAGAGATGCGAGCATTCGATTGTAACCGGTAGCTGGGTGGCCCACCTACCTTCAGTATTGCGGCGTGCTCGGGCTGCGTGTTATGATGCCGACGTTCTTCTAATTCCCTGTCTGTCAACGGTTTGCGGTGAGCGTGGGTGATAACACCGCGCTCGGCAACCGAGGCGGACGCGGCCCGGCAACCGACTGTTCCCAACATAACCGGTGACCCAGTCAGCGATCGTCCGTGACGTCCTCCCCAACGGCCTCCGGCTTCTCACGGAGAGGATGCCTCACGTACGTTCCGTCAGCATTGGCGTCTGGCTCGCGCGCGGCTCGCGGCACGAGCCCCAGGAGCAGAGCGGTATTGCGCATTTCGTCGAGCACATGCTCTTCAAGGGAACGGCGACGCGCAGCGCGGAAGACATCGCGCAGACCATCGACTCGATTGGCGGGCAGATGGACGCCTTCACCGCGAAGGAATACGCCAGCTACTACATCAAGGTCCTCGATGAGCACCTGCCGCTCGCGGTGGACGTGCTGTCCGACATCGTGATGCGGCCGGCGTTCAGCCCGGAGGATCTCGAGCGCGAGAAGAAGGTCGTCCTCGAAGAGATCAAGATGGTCGAGGACACGCCGGACGACCTCGTCCACGAGCTCTTCACCGAGCATTTCTGGCAGAACCACCCGCTGGGCCGGCCGATCCTCGGCACCAAGGAAACGGTCGAATCGCTGACTGCGGACGGACTACGCAGATATTTCACGTCCGCCTACAGCTCACCCAACATCATCATCGCGGCCGTCGGCAACATCGAGCATGCGAAGGTGCGGGATCTGGTGGCGCGTGCCTTCGAAGCGCTGCCAACCGTCAGCGAGCCGATCAACGGCACTCCGCCGCACGTGATTCCGCAGATTGTCATCCGCAACAAGGAGCTCGAGCAGAGTCACGTGTGCCTCGGGACGCCCGCCTACCAGCAGGACCACGTGGACCGCTATTCGAGCTACGTGCTCAACACCGTGCTCGGCGGATCGATGAGCTCGCGGCTGTTCCAGAACGTCCGTGAAAAGCGCGGGCTCGCGTACGCGGTGTTCAGCGGACTCAGCGCCTACCGCGACGCGGGTTCGGTGACGATCTACGCGGGCTGCGCCAACACCGCCGTCGGCGAGCTGATTGACGTCGTGATCGGCGAACTGCGGCGAATCAAGGACGAGCCCTTTCCCGAGGACGAGCTCCGCCGCGCGAAAGATCATCTCAAGGGCAGCCTGATGCTGAACCTCGAGAGCACGTCGAGCCGCATGTCGCATCTCGCGCGGCAGGAAATCTACTTCGATCGTCACTTCGGCCTCGACGAAACGCTGGAAGGTGTCGAGAAGGTCACGACCGCGGAAGTGCAGCGGGTGGCGCAGGACCTGTTCGGCAACGGCGCGCTTGCCGCCACCGTACTCGGCGCCGTCAACGGCCTGCAGCTGCCACCGGAGAGACTGGCCCTCGGCTGAGAATAGTCACTTATTGAGACGATCCCGTTGAGATGATCGCGCGGTACACAAATCCCGAGATGGGTCGCATCTGGAGCGACCAGCGGAAGTACGAGACCTGGCTGCAGGTCGAAATTGCCGCGGTCGACGCGATGGCCCGCGCGGGGATCGTGCCGTCCGACGCCGCGCGCGACATCCGCGAGCGCGCCCGATTCGACATCGCCCGCATCGAAGAAATCGAACAAGTCACCCAGCACGACATCATCGCCTTCACCACGGCGGTGGCGGAGCACGTCGGGCCGTCCTCCCGCTGGCTCCACTTCGGACTCACCTCATCTGACGTCGTCGACACGGCGCAGGCGCTGCAGATGCGTGACGCCTGTGACGTGCTGCTGGCCGGGCTCGAGCGTCTCATGCAGGCGGTCCGGGCGCGCGCCGAAGAGCATCGCCGGACGCCGATGATTGGCCGTACGCACGGCGTGCACGCCGAGCCGATGACGTTCGGCCTGAAGCTGGCGCTCTGGTATGCGGAGCTGACGCGCGACGTCGCGCGGATCCGCCAGGCGCGTTCCGTCGTCTCGGTGGGGATGCTGTCTGGTGCCGTCGGCACCTTCGCCCACCTGCCACCGTCGATTGAGGCGGACGTCTGCCGAAGTCTCGGTCTCGAGCCGGATGCCGTCTCGTCGCAGGTGATTCAGCGCGACCGCCACGCGGAGCTGCTGTCGGCGCTGGCCATCACCGGTTCGACCCTCGAGAAGTGCGCGCTGGAGATCCGCGGCCTCCAGAAGACAGAAATCGGCGAAGTCGAGGAGCCGTTTGCGAAGGGCCAGAAGGGCTCGTCGGCGATGCCGCACAAGCGCAACCCGATTGGCTGCGAGCAGATCGTCGGCCTGGCGCGGCTGCTGCGGGCCAATGCCGGCGCGGCGTTCGAGAACAACGCCTTGTGGCACGAGCGCGACATCTCGCACTCGTCGGTCGAGCGCGTCATCCTTCCCGACAGCTTCATCGCCCTGGATCACATGCTGCGGCGCTTCACGCGCATCGTCAGCGGCATGGTGGTGTATCCGGATCGCATGCGCGAGAATCTCGGACGATCGCACGGCGTCGTGTTCTCCGGAACCGTGCTCCTCGAGCTCGCTCACCGCGGCGTGTCGCGCGAGCAGGCGTATGAATGGGTGCAGCGGAACGCCATGCGGGCCTTCAATCAACAGCTTGACTTCAAGTCACTGCTGCTGGCCGATGGTGAAGTGACCGCGGTGCTCAAGCCAGCCGAGATCGAGCGCGCGTTCGACCTCAATGAACAGTTGAAACACGTCGATCACATCTTCCAGCGAGTGTTCCAAGAGGTGACTGCCTGATGCGTGCCCGTGTCTTTGTGACCCTCAAGCCTTCTGTCTTCGATCCCCAGGGCACCACCGTCAGCGACGCGCTCCACACACTTGGATACGCGAACGTGAAGGACGTGCGGCAGGGGAAATACTTCGAGCTCGAGATCGACGCACCGACAGCCGACGAAGCGCGGAAGGTCGCGGCGGAAGCCGCCGACAAGCTGCTGGCGAACCCGGTGATTGAAAGTTACCGGATTGAGGTGGAAGAAGCGCGATGAAATTCGCCGTCGTTGTGTTTCCCGGATCCAACTGCGACCACGACGCGTACTACGCCGCCAAGCACGTCCTCGGCCAGGATGCGGAGTTTGTCTGGCACAAGGACTCGAGCCTCGGCGGCGCCGACGTCGTCATCCTCCCTGGCGGGTTCGCGCACGGCGACTACCTGCGCACCGGCGCGATTGCGCGGTTTTCTCCCGTGATGCGGGCGGTGAAGGCATTCGCCGAGTCTGGCGGGCCGGTGCTTGGGATCTGCAATGGATTCCAGGTATTGCTCGAGGCCGGGCTGCTGCCGGGCGCGATGCTGCGCAACCGGAGCGTCAAGTTTCAGTGCGAGCACGTCCACATCCGCGTCGAGCAGACAGACACACCCTTCACCGCCGCATGTCGGCCTGGCCAGGTGCTGCGGATTCCCATCGCGCACGGCGAGGGTAACTATTACGCGGAGCCCGACGTGATCGAGCGCCTGGAGAAGAACCGGCAGGTGGTCTTCAGGTACGTCACGGCGGCCGGAGCGGTCAAGCCCGAAGCCAATCCAAACGGATCGGCGTCGAACATCGCCGGCTTGTGCAACGAACGCCGCAACGTCGTGGGGTTGATGCCGCACCCGGAGCGCGCATGCGAGCTGGCCGTCGGCAGCGCTGATGGTCTCGTGCTCTTCGAATCGGTGCTGAAGGCCGTCACCCAAGGCGCATTCTTGGGCGCCGAAGCCTCGCCGAAGGCGACGGTGACTGCCCGATGACAATCGACGATACGGTTCTGGATCGCCACGGCGTCACGCGCGAGGAATACCAGCGCATCCTCGAGATGTTGGGACGCGAGCCGTCGCTGACCGAGCTGGGGATCTTCTCGGTGATGTGGTCGGAGCACTGCAGCTACAAGAGCTCGCGCGTGCATCTCAAGACGCTGCCAACCACCGGCACAAGAGTCCTTCAGGGACCTGGCGAGAACGCCGGTGCGGTCGACATTGGCGACGGCCTCGCCGCCGTATTCAAGATCGAATCCCACAACCATCCATCGTTCATCGAACCGTACCAAGGTGCGGCGACCGGCGTTGGCGGCATCATCCGCGACATCTTCACCATGGGTGCGCGTCCGATTGCGCTGCTCAATTCCTTGCGTTTTGGCCCGCTCGAAGACCCGCTCGTGCGCCGGACATTCGAAGGCGTCGTCGCGGGGATCGCCGGCTACGGCAACAGCATCGGCATTCCGACCGTCGGCGGCGAAATCGGTTTCGACGAGAGTTACACCGGCAACCCGCTCGTGAACGTCTTCTGCCTGGGCATCGCGCGAGCCGACGAGATCATCAAGGGCGTCGCGTCTGGCACGGGCAACGCCGTGTACTACGTGGGCGCCAAGACCGGCCGTGACGGCATTCATGGCGCGACGATGGCGTCGGCGGAGTTTGACGAGAAGACCGAGGAGAAGCGTCCGGCCGTGCAGGTGGGCGATCCGTTCATGGAGAAGCTCCTGCTCGAGGCGTGCCTGGACGTCATCAAGAGCGACGCGCTGATCGGCATTCAGGACATGGGCGCCGCGGGCCTCACCTGCTCGACCTGCGAAATGGGATCGCGCGGCGGCGCCGGCATCGAAATCGACGTCTCGCTCGTGCCGCAGCGCGAGACCGGCATGACGCCGTACGAAATCATGCTGTCGGAATCTCAGGAGCGGATGCTGCTCGTGGTGAAACAGGGCCGCGAATCCGAGGTTGAACGGATCTTCGAGAAGTGGGACCTGCACGCCGTGCGAATCGGACAGGTGACCACCGGCGGCCGGATGAAAGTCAGGAACCGTGGCGACCTCGTCGCCGACATTCCAACCACCGCGCTCACCGATGAAGCGCCGGTTTACCGCCGTCCGATGGAGAAGCCGGCCTACCTGGCCGAGGCGCAGAAGTTGTCACTCGCCGCCCTGGGGGCGCCGTCATCGCCGAGCGAGGTGTTCGCGCGCCTGCTGGCAACACCCGAGATTGCGAGCAAGCGGTGGGTGTACCGGCAGTACGACCACATGGTCCGGACCAACACGCTGGTGTTCCCCGGCATGGGCGCCGGCGTGGTGCGGGTGAAAGGCACAGGGCGCGCACTCGCGCTGTCGGTCGACTGCAACGCGAGGTTCGTCTACCTCGATCCGCGCGCCGGAGCGCAGCTGGCCGTCGCCGAAGCGTCGCGAAACGTGGCGTGCGCCGGTGGTCTGCCGATCGGGGCGACCAACTGCCTCAACTTTGCCAACCCGCAGCGGCCCGAGATCATGTGGCAGTTCGGGCAGGCGGTGGAAGGCATGGGCGCGGCGTGCCGCGCCCTGGACCTTCCCATCACCGGCGGCAACGTCAGCCTCTACAACGAGACGGATGGACGCGGGATTCTTCCGACGCCGGTCCTTGGCGTGGTTGGACTCATCGAAGATGCGACAAAGGTCGTGCGGCGGGTGTTCCAGTCGGACGGCGATGTCGTCATCCTGCTTGGTGAGAACCACAACGAACTGGGCGGCAGTGAATATCTCAAGGTGATGCACGGGCTGATTCGCGGGCTTCCGCCGGCGCTCGACCTGGCGCGGGAGGCTGCGCTGCAGCGCGTGCTCGTCGAGGGCGCGGCGAAGGGCCTGATCCGGTCGGCGCACGACTGCGCTGAAGGCGGCCTCGCGGTCACGCTGGCTGAATGTTGTTTCGATACGGATCTCGGAGCAGAGACCGACGTCGCGGCTGTGCCCGCCGAGGGGTCGTTTGGCGACATCGCGACCCTGTTCGGCGAGTCGGCCTCGCGGGTGGTCGTGTCGGTTGCGGCGAATCGAACGGCCGAGCTGATCGCGCTGGCGTCGGCCGCCGGTGTGCCGGCCACGCCGATTGGCCGGGTGGGTGGCGACCGGATCCGCATGTCGATTGCGGGCCGGCGCGTGATTGACGAACCGCTTCGCGACGCGGAGCGGATCTGGTCGACGGCGATAGACCGGCATTTCGAGCCCAAGCGGGCTATTGCGTGACGCCGTACACTTAAGGGACCTGATGCTCGACAAATTCAAGGACGAATGCGGCGTGTTTGGCATCTTCGATCATCCTGAAGCCGCCAACCTGACGTATCTCGGTTTGTACGCGCTCCAGCATCGCGGGCAGGAGAGCGCGGGCATCGCCTCCTCCGACGGCGTCCAGATCCGTCACCGCAAGGCGATGGGATACGTGAACGAGGGGTTCAACGCCGAGGCGCTCACGAAGCTTCCGGGAAATCTCGCCGTGGGTCACGTGCGGTATTCCACGGCCGGCGAGAGTGGCATCCTCAACGCACAACCTCTCGTCGTCGACAGCGTCCACGGACAGTTCGCCGTCGGTCACAACGGCAACCTCGTGAATGCTGGCGAGATGCGCGATGCACTCGTTCGGCAGGGCGCCATCTTCCAGACAACCAGCGACACGGAAGTCCTGGTGCATCTCTTTGCCCGGTCGCGGGAAGACGGCACGGAAGCAGCGATCATCGACGCCGTCTCCCAGGTGCGCGGTGCCTTCTCGTTCGTGATGATGACCAAGGACAAGCTGATCGGCGTCCGCGACCCGCACGGATTCCGTCCGCTGGCGATTGGCCGGCTGGGAGACGCCTGGGTGTTCTGCTCCGAGACATGCGCGCTCGATCTGATCGGCGCCACCTACGTGCGCGATGTCGAGCCCGGCGAAGTCGTTGTCGCCAGCGGGTCCGGGCTTCGATCCGTCAAGCCGTTTGGCCCCGCGCGCATCTCCCAGTGCGTGTTCGAGCACGTCTATTTCGCACGGCCCGACAGCTATGTCTTCGGCGAGAGCGTGAACGAAGTCAGAACCGACCTGGGTCGGCGCCTGGCCCGCGAGTCGGCGGTTGACGCCGACGTGGTCGTGCCGATCCCGGACTCGGGTGTGTGTGCCGCGGTCGGCTATGCGGAAGCGTCCGGCATTCCGATGCGCATGGGGCTCATCCGCAATCATTACGTCGGGCGAACCTTCATTGAGCCGCAGCAATCGATTCGGCACTTCGGGGTGAGGGTGAAGCTGAACCCGGTACGCAGCATTATCGAAGGCAAGCGGGTGATCCTGGTCGACGATTCGATCGTGCGTGGCACCACGAGCCGCAAGATCGTGAAGATGATTCGCAGCGCCGGCGCGAAGCAAGTCCACATGCGCATCAGCTGCCCGCCGACGATTTCGCCGTGCTTCTACGGCGTCGATACGCCCCGCCGGTCGGAGTTGATCGGCGCGACGCATACGCTCGAGGAGATCCGCAAGTACGTCGATGCCGACAGCGTCGCGTACTTGAGCCTTGATGGCCTAATGGGGGCGGTCAAGGGTGGCGGATCGCAGTACTGTAGCTCGTGCTATACAGGCGTCTATCCCGTGGCCTTTCCGCGCGACGAAGCGGCGTACCTTCAACTCGCTCTCAAGCTCAACGGAGAACGACCCGGGGGCTCGACGGACCGCCAGGGGATTCCGCTGGCGCAACTCGAGAAGGATTCTGTCGCGAGCTGAGGTCGTGACAACCCGCCTGACGCTCCTCGCCCTCGTCGCCTTCACGGCCGTGCTGTCGGCACAGGCTGGGGCCGATCTCAAAACCAACATCGACCGGCTCGCGGCGTTCGACTATCCGGCCCGCACAAATGCCGCACGGGCGGTCAGGCGTGCCGCGCCGGCTGAGGCTGTTCCGGCGTTGACGCAGGCCGTGCGCAGTCACCAGGACGCCTTCGTTCGCTATCGTGCGCTGGTCCTGTTGACGTCGTTCAACGATCCAGGGACGTCGGATCTCATGCGCGCGCTGCTGGGCGACACGAACGACCGCCTTCGCGAGGTGGCCTACCGCTGGTTCGAGTTGCACCCGGAGCCGCGCCTTACGCCGTCGCTGCTGTCTGCACTGAATACCGAGCAGGCTGAATTCGTCCGTCCCGCGTTGATACGCACCGTCGCGGCAGCTGCGGGGACCGACCCCCTGGCGCAGCGGGCGCTCATTGCGGAGGTCGGCCGTGGCCTCGATTTTTTCCGCAGCGCGGTGATCGAAGCGCTCGGCGACTATCGCGCCGGTTTTGCCGCCGCCCCGATCGCCGAGCTCGCACAGTCTCAAGGTCCGCTGCAGGACGATGCGGTGCTGGCGGTAGGGCGGATTGGGGGTCCGCAGGCCACGGCAACGTTCAAGGTGCTGACGAACCCCCCGCTCGACGTCATCCCCGCCCTTCACGCCGCGCAGTGCCTGTTCGAAGACGCCTGCGCGATGCATCTGCAGATCCTGACCGACACCGCCCGCAGCCTGGTTGCCAAGCCGGATGTGGTCCGCGCCGCCGTTGCGGCGATCGGCGCCGTGGCAGCCCGTGGCGACGCCGCGGCGACCGCGACGCTTCTCGCCTTGGCGACGACCGGTTCCCCGGCGGTGCGCCGTGATGCGACGCTCGGATTCGCGGGACTCGCGCTCAAGCGGGCGGCATTCATGATCGATTGGCTCTCGCGCGCGCCCGATGATGTGCGGGCTCGCGCCATCGACATCCTGCACGAAGGGTTCGACAGCCTCGAAGAAGATTTCGCCGAGGAACAGTTCTTCGCGACCGCCCGCGCCGCCTACTGGAAGGCTCCCGCAGGATCGCCGGAGCGCACCGTCAACGCGACGCTGATCGACAAACTGGAATTCTGATTACATGGACTACAAGGCATCAGGCGTCGATATCGATGCCGGCAACGAGACGGTGCGCCGGATTCGCGCGCTGGCGCGCTCGACGTTCACACCTGGGGTGCTGTCGGACATTGGATCGTTCGGGAGCCTGTTTCAGCTCGAGCCGGGGCGCTTCCGCGAGCCGGTGCTCGTGTCGAGCGCCGACGGCGTTGGGACAAAGCTGAAGGTTGCCTTTCTCGCGAACAAGCACGAGACGGTCGGTATCGACCTCGTGAATCACTGCGTCAACGACATCCTCGTGCAGGGCGCTGAACCGCTCTTCTTTCTGGACTACCTTGCGACCGGCCGGCTGTCGCCCGATGTGGCGGAGAAGATCATCAGCGGGATGGCGAGCGCGTGCCGTGACAACGGGTGTGCGCTGCTTGGCGGCGAGACCGCGGAAATGCCGGGTTTCTACAACGAGGGCGAATACGATCTGGCCGGATTCATTGTCGGCGTCGTCGACCGCGAGCGGCTGATCAGCGGCCGGGCCGTTGCCGTCGGTGACGTGCTTGTCGGCGTCCCTTCTTCCGGCCTGCATACAAACGGGTATTCACTCGCGCGGCGGATCGTGTTCGAGCATTTGAAGCTGACGGTCGATAGCCACGTACCGGAACTTGGGTGCACGGTTGGTGACGCGCTGCTCGAGCCGCACCGATCGTACCTGTCAATGGTCCGCCCGCTGTTTGACGGTGGGCGCATCAAGGCGATGGCGCACATCACCGGTGGCGGGATCACCGACAATCTTCCGCGCGTGCTGCCGCATGGCACCGCGGCGGTCGTCGATGCCGCGGCGTGGGAGCCGCCGGCCATCTTCCGCTGGCTGCAGGAAAGCGGGAACGTGTCCGGCGATGAGATGATGCGCACCTTCAACATGGGCATCGGCCTCATCATCGTCACCGCGCGTGATAAATCCGAACAGCTGATCGAGGAGTTGCAGGCGCGCGGCGGGCGCGCGGCGCGCGTCATTGGCACCATCGTCGCCGGTGAGCCGCCGTCGGTCAGCTACGTCAACCTGCCGTGAACCGCCGCCTCGGTGTTCTGATTTCCGGGCGCGGCAGCAATCTTCAGGCGCTCATCGACGCGATCCGCGAGGGCCGGCTCGATGCCTCGATCGCGGTGGTCGTCTCCAATCGCGAGTACGCGGCAGGTCTCGAGAAAGCGCGCGGTGCTGGCATTGAGGCTTTGGTGCTCAGCCACCGCGGGTGGCCGTCGAGAGATGACTACGACCGCGCGCTGGTGCGCGAGCTGAAGTCCCGCGACGTAGGCCTGGTCTGCCTCGCGGGATTCATGCGGCTCGTCGGCGCACCGTTGCTCGACGCATTTCCGAATGCGGTGGTCAATATCCATCCGTCGCTGCTGCCCGCGTTTCCTGGCGTCGATGCGCAGCGGCAGGCACTGGATTACGGCGCGAAGGTGAGCGGCGTGACCGTCCACCTGGTCACGCCCGAGCTTGATGGCGGTCCGATCATCCTGCAGCGGACCGTGGCGGTCCTGGCTGGCGACACCGCCGATTCCCTATCAGCACGGATTCTCGTGGCAGAGCATCAGGCGTATCCCGAAGCCGTGGCATTGCTGCTCGACGGCGGCTGGCGGGTCGAAGGGCGACGATTTGTGGGCCGGGCCGTTTCGGATGCGCCTAGATCTGCGAGCGCCGCTTCAGCGTGATGAGTGCCACTTCGGGCGGACAGTTGATTCGTATCGGCACGTAAACCGTTCCCACGCCGCGGCTGACGAAGATCGACGTGTTGTCCTGCCCGCCCACGCCCTGAATAATCGGGAACCGCTTGCGCGTCACGATAGGCCCTATCCCGGGGACGAGCACCTGGCCGCCATGCGTATGACCCGATAACACGACCGGAATATCCAGCGCTGCCGCCTCGGTCAGTCGCCTCGGGTCATGCGCAAGCAGAAGCACCGTATCCTCGGTCCTCTTCTTCAGGATTCGCGCGATGTCTGCCGGGCGCCGCGTCCAGTAGCGAATGCCCGCGAGCTCGAGCCCCACACCGCGGATTTCTATTCGTGTGCGGGCATCCTTGAGCACCTGGATGTGCTGCGCCGTCAACGCGGCGGGCATGTCCTTGTCGTCGTCGTGATTCCCGAGAATAGCGAAGACGCCGTGGGGTGCGTTAAGGGGCGCGAGCAGTTCTGCGACCGGGCCGACAAACGCGCGGTCGCCGAACGTCACATAGTCGCCGCCGAGGACGATCAAGTCCGGCTTCTGCGCGACCGCGAGGTTGACCGCGCGCGAGACATCTGCGGCGGGCACCATCCCGCTATGGTGGATGTCGGTAATGAGCGCGATGCGGAGGCCGTCGAGTGCCGGCGCCAGTCCCGACACCGGGAGGGACGCCTCGGTGACCCCGAGGTGATGCCGCTCGAACGCATAGCCGTAGGACCCCGCACCCGTGGCGGCGCCGATCGTCGTGACGAGCACGCCTTTGATCGCCGCGCGGCGGCTAAGCATCATAGCGACGAGTTGTATAGTAGCGGCTGATGGACCTGTATGGCGAGTTCGCGTGGCGCGGGCTCATCTATGATGAGACCGAGGGGGTGCGCGAGTTGGTGGCTCGCGAGAGGGTCACGGCCTATGCCGGCTTCGATCCCACCGCGGCGAGCCTTCACGTCGGCCATTTGCTCCCGATTCTCTCTCTTGCCCGGATGCAGCGTTTCGGCCACTCACCGATCGCGCTCGTCGGTGGCGGGACCGGGCTGATCGGCGACCCCAGCTTCAAGGCCGCGGAACGGGCGCTGCTGTCGCTCGAGCAGGTCGAGCAGAACGCCGCCGGCATCCGCGTGCAGCTGGCGCGCTTTCTCGACTTCGACGATGCGGAACGTCCTGCGCGTCTCGAAAACAACGCCGATTGGCTGACCAAGCTGAGCGCCATCGAGTTCATGCGCGATGTCGGCAAACACTTCTCGGTCAACGCGATGATGACCAAGGAGTCGGTGAAGCGCCGCCTCGAGAGCGAAGACGGGATCTCGTACACCGAATTCAGCTATCCGTTGCTGCAGGCGTACGACTTCCTGGTGCTGCACGATCGCTTCAACTGCACCGTGCAGCTCGGAGGCAGCGATCAGTGGGGAAACATCACCGCCGGAATGGATTTGATCCGGCGTGTTCGAGGCGCCAAGGCGTACGGCTTGGTCATGCCGCTCTTGATGACAGCCGCCGGCACGAAATTCGGCAAGACCGAAGCGGGCAGCGTGTGGCTCGATCCGCAGCTCACCAAGCCGTTCGAGTTCTACCAGTTCTGGCTGAATGCGGACGATCGCGACGCCGTGCGTCACCTGAAGTTCTTCACGTTTATCCCCGAGACGCGCATCGCCGAGCTCGAGGCTGCCACTGCGCGAGAACCGGAGCGCCGCCACGCCCAACGCGAGCTGGCGCGTGAGGTGACGCGGCTCGTGCACGGCGACGAAGCGGTTCGCGATGCCGAAGCTGCGGCTGAGAAGCTTTTCAGCGGCGATCTCTCGGCGATGTCAATCAAGCAGTTGATGGAGGTTTTTCCGAACGTTCCTTCGAAAACCGTCGCGTTTCAGGCTGACGGGTGGCGGTTGACTGGCTTGCTCACCGATGCAGGCGTGACACCCTCCAACAGCGAAGCGACCCGGTTGATTCGAAGTGGCGGGATTTACGTGAACGACAGACGCATCACCGATGAGAAGGAACGGCTGAGTCCCGAGCAAGCGATCGAGGGGCAGTTGTTCGTGGTTCGCAAAGGGAAACGCGATAATTTTCTGATTCGGATCGAGAGGGGTTGACACTCACGGCCGAACGATCGTATCCTTCGTAGGTTCGCCAGACGGGCGCCAGCCCGGCAGTGGAAGATCGGTCACGATATCTCCTCAGCAGGCGGCGAACACTCAATCCGATTCTCCCCAAACTCTCGTCGTCGGACGAAAAAAGGGCTTGACTGAGTCGGAACCGGGTAGTAACCTTGCAAGGTTCCCCTAAACGCGGCGCAAGTGGCCGATATACAGGGGAGCATGTCCGGTTCTTTGAAAACTAGATAGAGCGTGCAAGCAACCAACCCGTCGAGTGTCAGCGGATTGGGTGTTCGCCAAGGTGACCGTAAGGTTGCGGCGGCGGATGCATCAATCCACCAAACTCAACGAGTACGAAAACAACGCAAGAGCCATTTTCAACAGGCGATCGCGTTAACAAGTTGCCCTCGTCCGCAAGGATAGAGGCAGCAAATTAACATGAGAGTTTGATCCTGGCTCAGAATCAACGCTGGCGGCGTGCCTAACACATGCAAGTCGAACGCGAAAGGGACTTCGGTCCTGAGTAGAGTGGCGAACGGGTGAGTAACACGTGGGTGACCTACCTTCGAATGGGGGATAACGTCCCGAAAGGGACGCTAATACCGCATAACATCCTGCCTTTGAACGGGCGGTGATCAAAGCCGGGGATCGCAAGACCTGGCGTTTGAAGAGGGGCCCGCGTCCGATTAGCTAGTTGGTGAGGTAACGGCTCACCAAGGCGACGATCGGTAACCGGCCTGAGAGGGCGGACGGTCACACTGGGACTGAGACACGGCCCAGACTCCTACGGGAGGCAGCAGTGGGGAATTGTTCACAATGGGCGCAAGCCTGATGACGCAACGCCGCGTGGAGGATGAAGGTCTTCGGATTGTAAACTCCTGTTGCCCGGGACGAAAAGCTTCGACCTAACACGTCGAAGTCTGACGGTACCGGGTGAGGAAGCCCCGGCTAACTCTGTGCCAGCAGCCGCGGTAATACAGAGGGGGCAAGCGTTGTTCGGAATTACTGGGCGTAAAGGGCGCGTAGGTGGCCTTCTAAGTCGAACGTGAAATCCCTGGGCTCAACCCAGGAACTGCGTCCAAGACTGGGAGGCTTGAATCCGGGAGAGGGATGCGGAATTCCAGGTGTAGCGGTGAAATGCGTAGATATCTGGAGGAACACCGGTGGCGAAGGCGGCATCCTGGACCGGTATTGACACTGAGGCGCGAAAGCCAGGGGAGCAAACGGGATTAGATACCCCGGTAGTCCTGGCCCTAAACGGTGCGCACTTGCTGTGGGCGGATTCGACCCCGTCCGTGGCGAAGGAAACCCGATAAGTGCGCCGCCTGGGGAGTACGGTCGCAAGATTAAAACTCAAAGAAATTGACGGGGGCCCGCACAAGCGGTGGAGCATGTGGTTTAATTCGACGCAACGCGAAGAACCTTACCCAGGCTTGAACTGCAGATGACATTCTACGAAAGTAGGCTCCCGCAAGGGCATCTGTAGAGGTGCTGCATGGCTG
>CAMCNL010000013.1 GCA_945876205.1 Candidatus Sulfopaludibacter sp. SbA3 | reverse complement strand
TGATTCAATCCGACTTCACGCCCGAGCGGGTGGCGGAGGAGACGGTGCTGTTTCTCAACGACCGTGAGCGCCATGCCCGCACCCGGGAATCGCTGCGCCGCGTGCGGGAGAAGCTCGGCGCCCCCGGCGCCAGCGGCCGCGCCGCGGACGCGATCCTCGCCGTGGCCCGAAGCGGCGCGAAGCCTGCATAGGGCCGAGGACATGAGCAACATCGACCGCCTCACGCTGATACGACACACCGAGGCACCGAGGCACCGAGACAAATTGGGCTCTGCGTCTCTGTGTCTCTGTGGCGTGTGGCTCGTGTGCCTGTTTGCCAGTGTGTCTTCCGCGACTGTTCTCCTCCCGGCTGACTTCACCACCGTCGTCACTGGGTCGCCGATCATCGTCCACGGGCGGGTGGTCGACGTCAGGTCGTTCATGAGCGGTCCTCGCCGGACGATCGAGAGTGTCGTCACACTCTCCGTGATCGACACGCTGAAGGGCGTGCCGGCGCGTACCGTGCTGTTTCGTATTCCCAATGGACAGGTCGGACGCTATCGCCGTGTCGTTGTCGGCGCGCCAGAGTTCGAAGAAGGCGACGAGGTGGTGGTGTTTCTGCAGGCGCACGCCCCCGCGATTCCTACGCTGTTTGGCCTGAGCCAGGGCGTCTACCGGGTGGTGCGCGACATCAACGCACAGGCGATGGTCACACCGCCCGCGGTGATGGCCAGGGGCGTGAGCGCTGAGCGTGTCGTGCGCGGCGACCCCGTGCGCCAGCCGATGCCGATCGCCGCGTTCGCCCGCGAAGTGCGCAGTGTGATCGAGCGTGCGAAGTGAGAGTGCTCTCGCTGGCGTTGATCGCGCTGCTGCTTCTGCCGCACCGTGCGGACGCATATCTCGAATTCACGATCAGTGTCGCCGGCCAATCCACTGCCTTTACGTGGAAGAAAACTCCCGTGCGATGGTTCGCGACCGACCGTGGCGTTCCCGGCGTCACCGCGTCGGAGTTCCAGGCAGCCGTCGCGCGAGCGTTTACCGCCTGGGAGTCGGTGCCCAGCGCGTCGATTGCCTTTCAGTTCGTCGGGTTTACCGGCGCCGAGCCGTTCGACGAGGACGGCGTCCCGGTGCTCGGATTTCAGAACGAACCGGATCTGGATCGCGTGCTCGGCGTTACCGGGTTTGTCGTCGATACGGTGACGGGCGAAATCGTCGAATCGGACGTGTTCTTCAACTCCGCGTTTCCCTGGTCGACGTCGCCGTCTGGCGATCCCACGCGATTCGATCTGCAGTCGGTGGCGACGCATGAGATCGGCCACTTCATCGGCCTTGGACACTCAGCGCTCGGCGAAACCGAGGTGCGGCCCGAGGGAGGACGCCGGGTGCTGGCGACCGGCGCCGTCATGTTTCCGATCTCATTCGGCCGCGGTGTGACGCTCGATCGCGAGCTGCAGCCCGACGACATCGCCGGCGTATCGGACCTCTATCCCGACGCGTCGTTTCGGAAAGAGACCGGCGTCGCCCGTGGACGAGTCGTGAGGAACGGCGCGGGGGTAATGGGCGCGCACGTCGTGGCGTTCAACCCCAGGACCGGATCGCTCATCGGCGGATTCACGCTCAACACCGACGGAGAGTTTCAGATCGCGGGGCTGACCCCGGGTCCTCACGTCATTCGCGTCGAGCCGCTCGACGACGGGGACGTGGGGAGCTTTTTTGCGGGACGCAATCCGATCGAGCTGAATTTCCAGGCGACGTTCCACGATCGGTTGTTCGTCGCGCCGGCGGGCGGCGTAGGCGAACGATTCACCGTGACGGTTCGACCGAAGTGACGCGGTTCGCTGTTCTGCTGTTCCTGGCGCTCGGCGCACCAGCCGACGCGCAGACGGATCCACCTCTTCATCGCGTTGAATTCGAGGTCGGCGGCGGCATCCTCGGTGGGGCGTCGCTCGGCTCTGCCGACGCCAATCTTCGCGCCAACGCGACGACAAAGCAGCCGTACCGGTTGTTCAGCACAGCCAGCCGCATCTCGTCCAGGCCCGCAGTCCACGCGCGCATCGGCTATGCCTTCAACCGGCGCTTCGCGATCGAGGGCGGCGGCGTGTTCACCCGTCCAGTGGTTCGCACGTCAGTGAGCGGGGATGTGGAAGGCGCGCCGGCGCTCACGGTCGATGAGCGGATCGATCAGTATTTCGTCGAGGCCAGCATCCTCGTCAGCTTCGATGAAATACGACTTGGCCGCCGGACGGTGCCGTTTCTCGCGGGCGGCGCCGGCTATCTCCGCCAGTTGCACGAAGGGCTCACGTTGATTGAAGAGGGGCATTTCTATCACCTGGGCGGCGGACTCAAGCACTGGCTGTTCGCGCGCGACCGCGGCTTCGTCAGGGCCGCTGGCCTGCGGGCCGATGCGCGCGTCTACCTCCTGCTGTCGGGAATGTCATTCGACGAGCGCCCGAGGCCGCACGGCGCGGCCTCGGGCAGCTTCTTCCTCGCGTTCTAGCCCCGGTGGCAATGTGAATGCCGCCTGCTATACAGTCGCGCCGGTGATCGAGTTCGATCGTGTGCATGCCAGCCGAGGTGATCGCGAGGTGCTTCGCTGCGTGAGCTCTCACGTCGAGGCGGGAGAAACGCTCGCGCTGGTCGGGCGCAGCGGCGCGGGGAAGAGTACGGTTCTCAAACTGATCAACCGAATGCTCGAGCCGAGCGATGGGTCGGTGCGCGTGGAGGGACGCGATACTCGAGCGTGGGATTCGACGACGCTTCGGCGACGCACCGGTTACGTGCTGCAGGAAGTCGGGCTGTTTCCGCACATGAGCGTCGGCCGCAACGTCGGTGTCGTGCCGACGCTGGCCGCGTGGGCGCCTGAGCGGATTGCCGCGCGCACGCACGAGCTGCTCGAGCTCGTCGGACTTCCTCCTGCAGAATTCGAGTTGCGATGGCCCGATCAGTTGTCGGGCGGTCAGCGCCAGCGCGTGGGCGTCGCGCGCGCGCTCGCGGCCGATCCTCCCATCGTCCTGATGGACGAACCGTTCGGATCGCTGGACGCGGTGACGCGCGCCGAGCTGCACGTGGAGTTCCGCCGCATCCAGGAGCGTCTTCGGAAGACCGTGGTGCTCGTCACGCACGACATGCGCGAGGCGTTCGCGCTGGCGGATCGGATCGGTGTGCTCGACGAAGGACGGCTGGTGGCGTGCGACGCGCGAGCCGGCCTGCAGGCGTCCAGCGAGCCGGCGGTACGTCTGCTTCTCGAAGCGTCCGCATGACACCGCTCTTCGACTTCTGGGCGGCGCACGCCGCGGAGCTGTGGCGGCTGATTGGCCAGCACGTCACGCTGGTGATCGTGTCGACCGCGGCGGCGGTGGTGGTTGGCGTCCCGGTCGGGATCATGGGCGCCAGGCGTCCACGCATCGGCGGTCCGCTGTCGGTGGCGGCCAGCATCATCCAGACGATTCCAAGCCTCGCGCTGTTCGGGTTTCTGCTGCCGCTTCCGCTGGTCGGCGGCATCGGCGCACGCACGGCGCTGGCCGCGCTGATCCTCTATGCGCTGCTGCCGATCATCCGCACGACGTCCGCGGGACTGCGATCGATCGACCCCGCGATCCTCGAGGCGGCTGACGCAATGGGGATGACCTCGCGCCAGCGGCTCGTGCAGGTCGAGTTGCCGCTCGCGCTGCCAAGCATCATTGCCGGCATCCGCGTCGCCGCGGTCATCGGCGTCGGCACCGTCACGATTGCCGCGGCCATCGGTGCCGGAGGATTGGGCGAGTACATCTATCGCGGCCTGTCGATGGTGGATGCGACCGTGATCCTCGCCGGCGCCGTCCCTGTCGCGGTGCTTGCGCTCCTCGTCGATGCCGTCCTCCTCGTGCTCGAGCGCGCATGGTCATGGCGAAGCCGCGGGCAGAAGGCATCCAGGGTGGCCGTCGTCGTGCTGCTGCTCGCCGTTGCGACCGGCGTTGCGCTCACGGCATACCCCCAGGACGAGCGGATCATCGTCGGATCCAAGAATTTCACCGAGCAGGTGATTCTCGGCGAGCTCACCGCGCAGGCGATCGAGCGCTACGCGGGGCTCGCGGTTGACCGCCGGCTCAATCTCGGCGGCACGTTCATCTGCGATCGTGCCATTCAGACCGGCGACATCGACTTGTATGTGGAGTACAGCGGCACGGCGCTGACCGCCGTCTTCAAGCGTCCCGTGGTGCGCGACCCGAAGGCGGTGCTCGACGAGATCCGGACGCTCTACGCCAACACAGGACGGAGCATGCTGGCCCCGCTCGGGTTCAACAACACCTTCGCCATCCTGGTCCGCGGTGAAGATGCCCGGGCGCGAGGCCTGGCACGCCTGTCGCAGCTCTCGGCGCACACGCCCGGCTGGCGCGCGGCCTTTGGATACGAGTTTCTCGAGCGTCCGGACGGCTACAAGGGGCTGGCGGCGACCTACGGCCTGCGCTTCAGCGAGCCGCCGCGAGTCATGGACCTGACCTTGATCTATCGCGCCCTCGCCGACCACCAGGTCGACGTCGTCGCCGGCGACGCCACGGCCGGGCTGATCGAGGCTCTCGAGCTCTCCGCCCTGGAGGACGACCAGCACTACTTTCCGCCCTATGACGCCGTGCCCATCGTCCATTCCGCCACGCTCCTGCGCCACCCTGAGATCGGCGCCGCGCTCGGCCGCCTTGCCGGCCGAGTCACCGCCGCCGAGATGCGCCGAATGAACTACGCCGTGGATGGTCAACGCCGCGACGCCACAATCGTCGTGCGGGAGTTCCTCGATTCCTTGAATTGAGCGTCCGCAGGATATGATTTTGAGTTGAGATGCCTACATTGAACACGTTTGGTACCCGCACCACGATCCAGGTCGGCGGAAAGCCGGTGCACATCTATAGTCTCCCCGCGCTCGAGAAGGCCGGATTTCCGGGCGTCTCGCGGCTGCCGTACTCGATGAAGATCCTGCTCGAGAACCTGCTGCGGCGCGAGGACAACGCTTTCGTCAAGGCTGACGACATCCGGGCGCTGGCGAATTGGAACGCCACAGCGAAGGCCCAGAACGAAATCTCATTCATGCCGGCGCGGGTCCTGTTGCAGGACTTCACGGGCGTCCCCTGCGTGGTCGATCTTGCGGCGATGCGTGACGCGATCGTCTCGCTGGGCGGGAATCCGGACCGCGTCAACCCGCTGCAGCCGGTCGAACTGGTCATCGACCACTCCGTGCAGGTTGATTACTACGGCCGCGCCGACGCGTTTGCGCTGAACGCCGAGCTCGAGTTCTCGCGCAACCGTGAGCGCTACGCGTTTCTGCGCTGGGGCCAGCGGGCGTTCCGCAACTTCGACGTCGTTCCGCCCGACACCGGCATCGTCCACCAGGTCAACCTCGAATACCTCGCGCGTGTGGTGTTCTCGACCGAGGTTGACGGCGAGACCGTGGCCTATCCCGATACGCTCGTCGGCACCGACTCGCACACGACGATGGTCAACGGGCTGGGCGTCGTCGGTTGGGGCGTGGGCGGCATCGAGGCCGAAGCCGCGATGCTCGGCCAGCCGTCCTCGATGCTCATTCCGCAGGTGCTCGGTGTCAGGCTGACCGGCGCGCTGCCGCAGGGCGCCACGGCGACCGACCTCGTGCTGACCGTCACCGAGATCCTGCGCAAGCAGGGCGTCGTCGGCATGTTCGTCGAGTTCTTCGGCGAAGGGCTGCGGCACCTGACGATTGCCGACCGCGCGACGCTGGGCAACATGTGCCCGGAGTACGGCGCCACCGTGGCGATCTTCCCAATCGACGAGATGACGCTCGACTATCTCCGGTTGACCGGCCGCGAAGAGGCGGAGATCGCGCTGGTCGAACAGTACGCGCGGGCCCAGGGCCTGTTCCGCACGGATGACAGTCCCGAAGCGATCTACTCCGAAACGATCGAGATCAGCCTGTCCACGGTTGAACCCAGCCTCGCCGGTCCCAAGCGTCCGCAGGATCGCGTCGGGCTGCACAAGGCCAAAGCCGCATTCCAGACCGCGCTGCCGACGATGCAGTTGCCGCCGAAGGCGGCGACCAAGCCGGGCGACGCAGGCGGCGCGCGGCAGGGTGTGGCCGTGAGCACCGGCGCGGTGGCGCAGTCGGGTGTGGCGGTGCTCGATCCGGCGCTCGAAGAGCTCGATCACGGCGCAGTGGTGATTACCGCGATCACGAGCTGCACGAATACATCGAATCCCAGCGTGATGATCGGCGCGGGCCTGGTGGCGAAGAAGGCCGTGGAGAAGGGCCTGACGCGGAAGCCGTGGGTGAAGAGCAGCCTGGCGCCGGGATCGAAAGTCGTGACCGAGTACCTCGCCGCCGCGGGGCTCGACACCTATCTCGATCAGCTTGGCTTCAACCTCGTGGGCTATGGCTGCACGACGTGCATCGGCAACAGCGGCCCGCTTCCCGATGAAGTGTCCGCGGTCATTCGGGACAAGAGCCTGGTCGTCTGCTCGGTGCTGAGCGGCAACCGCAACTTCGAGGGGCGCATCCAGCAGGACGTGCGCGCCAACTACCTCGCGTCGCCGCCGCTCGTCGTGGCCTACGCGCTGGCGGGCTGGATCACGAAGGATCTCACCGTCGAGCCGCTCGGTAACGACCAGCAGGGCAATCCCGTCTATCTCAAGGACATCTGGCCCACCGAGCAGGAGCTGCAGGAGACGATGCTCCGCGCGGTGACCTCGGCGATGTTCCGCAAGAGCTACGCCGACGTGTTCGCGGGCGACGAACAATGGCAGAAGCTGCATGTGCCGGAAGGCAACCGCTTCGACTGGGACGAAGAGTCGACCTACATCCGCAAGCCGACGTTCCTCGAAGGCATGACGATGACGATGCCGACGCCGGCCGACATCAGGCAGGCGCGCGTGCTCGCCCTCCTCGGCGATAGCATCACGACGGATCACATCTCGCCCGCGGGCTCGATCAAGGCCGACACGCCGGCGGGAACATACCTGATGGCGAAGGGCGTGAAGCCGACCGACTTCAACTCGTATGGCGCGCGGCGCGGCAACCACGAGGTGATGGTGCGTGGCACGTTCGCCAATACGCGTCTTCGTAATCAGCTCGCACCGGGAACCGAGGGTGGCTGGACGCTCTATCAGCCCGGCGGCGACCTGATGACGATCTACGACGCCTCTGAGAGGTACCGCCAGGCTGGCGTTCCGCTGATGGTCATCGCGGGCAAGGAATACGGGTCGGGCTCATCGCGCGACTGGGCGGCCAAGGGCACGCAACTGCTTGGCGTGAAGGCGGTGATTGCCGAATCCTTCGAGCGCATCCACCGCAGCAACCTCGTGAACATGGGTGTGCTGCCGCTGGAATTCAAAGCCGGCGACACCGCAGCATCGCTGAAGCTGACGGGCACGGAGCAGTTCGACCTGCTCGGCGTTGCCGACGGCCTCACGGCCCGCGGCGATGTGCGCGTCGTCGTCACCAGCGAGAAAGGGAAGTCGCGCGAGTTTGCCGTGACCGCCCGCATCGATACGCCCGAGGAGCTGGTGGCGTTCCGCCACGGAGGCATCCTCCCGTACGTGGTCAGGCAACTCGTCGCGAGGGCTTGATCACCTCCGACGCGATCAAACGGAAAGCGACCGAGCTCGGGTTTGATCTCTGCGGGATTGCTCCTGCGGAGAACTTTCCCGAGCTTTCGTTTTTACGGTCGTGGCTCGACCGCGGCTACGCCGGCGACATGTCCTGGATGCCCCGCTCCGCCAGCCTCCGCGCCGACGCGCGAGCCGTCGTCCCCGGCGCCCGCAGCGTCATCGTCACCGGCACGCTCTACAACACCGTGGGGTCAGACCCCACCGAGAGGGGCGAAGGGGGTCAGACCCCCTTCGCCCCCCTTCGCCGGGGTCAGACCCCCTTCGCCGAGATTTCGCGATACGCGTGGGGGGACGACTACCACGACGTCCTGAAGACGCGGCTCGAGGCGCTGCTGGCCTGGATGCGCCGCGAGTCGCCGGAGCCATTCGCCGGGTGCGCGTACGTCGATACCGGTCCAGTGCAGGAGCGGGTCTACGCGCAGTACGCAGGGCTCGGATGGATTGGCAAGAACACCTGCCTGATCAACCCCGAGGTCGGCTCATGGCTGTTTCTCTCGGAGATCATTTGCACGCTGGCACTCGAGCCCGACACGCAGGGCCTCGAGCAGTGCGGAGCCTGCACGCGCTGCCTTGACGCCTGTCCGACAGACGCGCTCGTCGAGCCCGGCGTGCTCGACGCTACGCGCTGCCTCTCGTACCTCACCATCGAGCTGCGGACCGGCATACCCGACGAACATCGCGCGGCGCTCGGCACGCACGTCTACGGCTGCGACATCTGCCAGGCGGTGTGTCCCTACAACCAGGCGCCGCTTCAATCAGACGATGCCGCGTGGCAGCCGCGTGCCGGACTTCGCGCGCCGCGCCTCGCCGACCTGTGGCGGACGCCTGACGCCGGCCTCCGTTCGCTCATCAAGGGCGGACCAATGACGCGCGCGAAGCTGAGCGGGCTGCGGCGCAACCTCGCCGTGGCGATCGGCAACAGCGGCGACGCCGACGCGCGCGCCGCGCTCGATGAGCCAGACGTCGATCGCCCATCCGCGAGCGACCCGATGGTGCAGGAGCACGTCGAATGGTCGCGGCGTCGGGGGTAAGATTGGTGCCATGGTCGCCGGTACTGCTCCCATCCTTCTTCTATCCATGCCTCAAATGGCCGATCCGAACTTCGCGCGGACGGTCATCCTGCTCTGCGACTACACCGATCGGGGCGCGTTCGGCCTGGTCGTCAACCGCCAGATGACCGAGCCCGCCTGGACGATGGTCAAGACGGATCCGCCGGTGCGCGTCGATCCGGCGCTGCGCCTGTGGATCGGCGGACCCGTGGAGCCGCAGCGCACCTGGGTGCTGATGACGGACGCGCACGGCCCGGACGAAGAGCAGCGCGAAGTCTGTCCCGGCCTCCTGTTGTCGGCGTCGCACGAGCTGACGCTGCAGTTGTTGCAGACGCCGCCCACCTCCGGCGCGCGGGTGATGATCGGCTACGCAGGCTGGGGACCCGGTCAGCTCGACAAGGAGATCGCCGCATCGGCCTGGCTCACGCTCGACGTCGATCCGAAGTTGATTTTCGGTGTCGAGCCCGATCAGATGTGGGAAGCGGCCATCCGGCGGCTTGGCGCCGACCCGGCCGCGTTGCAGACAAGCTCCGGAGTGCATTGAGGAATGAAGAAGAATATTGCTCTCGCTCTTGCCTTGATACTCACAGCGGCCTGCCGCGCGCAGCAGCCCGCCCAGGCGCCCGCCACGGCATCCCAGAGTGATCCCATGCTGCAGAAGCTGACGACCATGACCGCGCGCTACGTGCCGGTTGACCTCACCGCCGATCTCTCGACATTGCCGCCGAACGAGCGGCAGGCGCTGGCCAAGCTGGTCGAGGCGGCGAAAGTCTTCGACGCGCTCTTCCTCCGGCAGGTGTGGGAGGGCAACGAGACGATGCTGCTCGATCTGGTGCACGACACGTCCGACGTCGGCCGCGCGCGACTGCACTACTTCCTCATCAACAAGGGCCCGTGGTCGCGGCTCGATCACAACGAGACGTTTGTCGCCGGCGCGCCGCCCAAGCCGCCGCAGGGCAACTTCTATCCAGCCGGCGCGACGAAAGAGGAAGTCGAAGCCTGGCTGAAGACGCTCTCGCCGGCCGAACGCACGCGCGCGACCGGGTTCTTCACCACCATCCGCCGCGGACCGGACGGCAAGTTGATCGCGGTGTCGTACAGCCTGGAATACCAGGGTGAGCTCGCGCACGTGGCGTCGCTCGTCCGCGAGGCGGCATCGCTCACGCAGCAGCCGACGCTGAAGGCGTTTCTCGAGAAGCGGGCGGATGCCTTCCTCAGCAACGACTACTACGCCAGCGACGTCGCGTGGATGGAGCTCGACGCGAGCCTCGAGCCGACGATCGGTCCGTACGAGGTCTACGAGGACGAGTGGTTCAACTACAAGGCGGCGTTCGAGGCGTTCATCACCGTGCGCGACGAGGTGGAGTCGAACAAGCTGACCCGCTTCGGCGCCGAGCTGCAGGACATCGAGAACAACCTGCCGATCGACCCGAAGTTCCGCAATCCCAGGCTTGGCGCGCTCGCGCCCATCCGCGTCGTCAACACGGTGTTCTCCTCCGGCGACGCGAACCGCGGCGTGCAGACGGCGGCCTTCAACCTGCCGAACGACGAGCGCGTGGTCGCCGAGAAGGGCAGCAAGCGCGTGATGCTGAAGAACAACCAGGAGGCCAAGTTCACGATGGTGCTCCAGCCGATCGCGAAGGTGGCGCTGACCGCGACCGATCAGGCCAACGTCGCGTTCGACGCGTTCTTCACGCACATCCTGATGCACGAGCTGATGCACGGCCTCGGCCCGCACAACATCACGGTCGGCGGCCGCGCCACCACGGTGCGACAGGAATTCAAGGACACCTACAGCGCGATGGAGGAAGCCAAGGCCGACATCTCGGGTCTCTTCGCGCTGCAGTTCCTCGTCGACAAGGGACAGCTCGAGAAGAAATACGAGCAGACGATGTACACGACCTACCTGGCGTCGATGTTCCGGTCGATCCGCTTCGGCATCAACGAGGCGCACGGCCGCGGCGTCGCGATCCAGCTCAATTACTTTCTCGACAACGGCGGCGTGACGGTCAATGCTGACGGCACCTTCGCGGTCAACGCGGCCAGGATCAAGGAGAACGTCGTCAACCTCACGCGTGACTTGATGACGATGCAGGCGGTTGGCGGATACGCCGACGCGAAGCAGATGATCGAGAAGCTGGCGGTCGTGCGGCCGCCCGTGCAGGTCATCCTCGACCGCTTGAAAGACGTGCCGGTGGATATCGAGCCGCGATTCGTGACGGCCGACCAGCTCCTCGCATCGAAGCCGTGATCGTGTAAATGACGCGTTTTCAGTGAGTTATCAGCCATTTGCGAGCCTGGATGATTCTGAAAAAAACTTCAGAGAGTCTTCAGGCGCATCGCGGTGGAGATTCGGTTACTATTTCTCAGAATTTCTGAGGCAACTGGGCTCTGTTGGGAGGAACCGTATGAAGCGTCTTCTGGTTGTTCTGCTTGTCGCCGGATCGTTTGCGTTGGGCACGGCGGCGTATGCGCATCATTCCTTCGCGGCCACGTACCTCGAGGATCAGAGTGTCACCATCGAGGGCGAGCTGGTGCAGTTCCTGTTTCGCAATCCGCACTCCTTCGTCCACGTCATGGTGAAGGACAAGGATGGCCAGCTGGTGCGCTACGCGGTCGAGTGGGGCGGCGCCGGCCAGCTCGGTGGACAGGGCGTCACCAGAGAGACCTTGAAGCCCGGTGACGTCGTCGTCATCAGCGGCTCCCCCGGACGCAATCCGGCCGACCACCGCGTGCGCATGGTCAGCCTCCGCCGTCCCAAGGACGGATTCGGGTGGGGCGGCAAGCCTGGCGAAGTCGTCGATTAGGTTTTCGACGCGAAGGATTAAGGGGGGCGGGTCGTGGACCCGCCCCCCTTTTTTTTATTTGGCGTTTTTTATTTGGCGGGGAGCGTCGCGATCGCGGTCTGCACCTGGAAGGTCGAGGAGTTGTCGGCCTTGACCGCGCTCTCGGTCCAGGCAAACACCAGGTCCTGGCCCTGGCGCGCCATCCTGGGGAAACCGCTCGAGCTGCTGCCTTCGACGCCGGCCACGTTCACCGGTGCTGACTTCATCCCGGATGCTTCGATGCGGCGCATGCGGAACTGGCCCTTCTTGTCCGCATACTCAACCCACGAGGCGACCGCGGATCCATCGTCGAGCAACTGGACGTCGACGCGGCCGAGCGACGCGGCGTCGTCGAGCCTGATCGGCGTGCCCCACGTACGGCCCGCGTCGTTGGAGAACGCGGCCCACGCCTGTCCCATGTCGTTCTTGACGGTGAACCAGGCGACGACGGCCTGCTTGTCGCGCGCGCGAACCATCGGTCCGTTGACGGGGCAGGAGTAGGTCTCGAAGTTATCGGCGTGCACGATCGCCGGCTCGGTCCACTTGCCATTCTCGAATCGGGACGCCGCGATGTCGCGAATCTCCTTGTCCGAGCGGTCACGGAAGACGGTGATGACGCCGTCCGAGGTGACAGCGGCGCTCGTCGAGCAGCATTCACAGGTCTTCTTGTCGATCTCGCCCTCAGCCGTCCGCTTCCACGACGAGTCGAAGGCCGCGTAGCGCACCGCATACGACGCCTCCAGATCTTCGGGGTTGGCGGCCTGCGCGCGCGCGTCGACCCAGACGACGCCAAGGCCGTTGCCCGGCATCTCGAAGAACGAGGGGAACGCGTGCTGTCCCTTGGTGCCGTCGTGATGCGGGAGGAACGGCTTTGCCCAGGTCTTGCCGTCGTCTTTCGAGTAGGTGATGTTGAGATCCGAACCCTCGAGCAGCGGATTGGTCGACACCAGCCAGTTGGCGACGAGCGTGCCGTCGGAGCGCCGGAGGACGTTGGGCGGATCGGCGTAGCTGAGAAACCAGTTGTTGCCTGAGGCGATGGTCATCGGCGCCGACCAGCCTGCCGCGGTCCGCTCGGAGAACTTCAGCGTGGTCGTCGACTGTCCGCTCTGTTCGATCCAGCTGGCAATCACGCCGCGGTCGGACGAGGTGAGCTGGGGCAGGCTGCTGTTGGGGCCCGCCGGGCCCGTCCCCGGCGTGACCGTGACGGTCCATGCGGGCGGCGCAGCGGCGGGCGTATTGTTGGCCGCGCTGCCAGGTTCACTCCGCGAGCACGCCGCCGTCGCAATCGTGACGGCTATGAAAAGGACGGTGGAAACATGAGTTCGATTCATCGGCATGCCGGGGAGCATACCATTCGGGAATCGTGGGCTGCCTCTGACAATTGCTTCAGGAACTGTTCAGGTAGTCAGGGAGGGTGTTTGACACCCGACGGCACGAGGGCCAGAATTGATCTGCTGATGCCGTCCGCCCTCCGACGCCACACGCGCCGCGTGACCTTGGGGTTGATCCTGACCTTGGCTGTCATGGTGTCGGTGGAGTGCGTCTCCGCCAAGGACACGACGCAGGCGCAGATGGCCTGCTGCGCCGCCATGAGCCATGACTGCGGTGCGATGGCGCAGAAGCAGAGCTGCTGCGGGTCGACGGCATCACGCGTGGTACAAGGAGCAGCGGTGCCGCGGGTTTCGCTGATGGCGCCAGACGCCACTCCCGTGGAGCTGAAGACACCTCCCCCTGCCTCGTTTCACGATCAATCCCGGCCGGTGGCGTTTTTCATAGATGTCGCAACGAATCCGCCAGGCGTTCCTACCTATCTTCTGATCTCGACCTTCCGCATATAGTCTGACCTCGCGTGGCGCGCGGGCTTCAGCCTGCGCGATGGCTCGTGTCATGCGGTCGTGCGTACACGGCCGTTCTCGAGGTGATCCGTGTTGTATCTCTGCGTGCTCATTCTTCTCGCGCTTCCCGTCGCCGCCGATGCACAGGTGCCGCTGTCGATTCGCATTGGGGAGGCCACCCTGAGTCTGCGCGCGGCGATCGACGAGGCGATGACGGGCAACCCGGCGCTCGTCGCGCTGCGGAGCCAGTTCGAGACCGCTCGCCTGCGTCCCGCGCAGGAGCGGTTTCTCATGCCGCCGACCTTTGACGCGCAGATCTGGCAATGGCCGGTGAACACCCTGAATCCGTTAAACACGAACATGTACATGGTCACGGCCAACCAGGAGCTGCCTGGCCGCGGCAAGCGCGAGGTTCGTGTCGCGCTTGCGGAGAAGGACGCCGAGATCGCATCGAACGACATTGCCGTGCAGGCCCGCGACGTCATCGATCAGATCAAGCGGGCCTACGCCAGCTTGTACGTGAATCGGAAGGCCATCGAGGTCCATCAAGGCAGCGTCGACCTTCTGAAGCAATTTGCCGATGTGTCGTTGATCAATTACTCCGCCGGCCGGAGCCCGCAGCAGGACGTGCTCAAGGCCGTGGTCAACGTGTCGGAGCTTCACGAGGAACTCGTGATGTTCGAGGAGGGCGCCCAGCTCGCGGCGGCGCAACTGAACACCCTGCTGAATCGCGCCCCCGGCGCTCCGGTCGGTCCGATTCAGGAGCCGGTGGAAGCGCTGCTGCTGCCGAGTGCGGAAGACCTTCAGGCGCAGGCGGTGCGGCGGCGCCCGGAACTGCGCGGCGCGCAGCTCGCCGTGGAACGGGCGGAGGCATCCCTCGCGGTCGTCAATCGCGACTACAAGCCGGACTTCATGGTGGGCGGCGGGTACATGCTCCTGCCACGGGATCGCGACGCGTGGACCGCATCGGTCGGCATCACCTGGCCGACGGCGAGGTGGGCGCGCGGACGTCTCGATGCGCAAAAAGCCGAAGCCACCGCGGCCATCGAGGCATCGCGCGCGCAGCAGCGGGCGGGTGAAAGCCAGGTGCGGCTGGCCGTGCAGCAGGCCTACATTCGCGTGAAGTCGGCGGAGCAGCGCGCGGCGCTCCTCCGGACGATCGTCGTGCCGCAATCGAGGCAGGCGCTCGAGGTCTCGCGGGTGGCCTACCAGGCGGACCGCGGTGACCTGCTGGCCCTGATCGACAACCAGCGGATGCTGCTCGACGCCCAACTCCGGTACTACCGCGCGCTGAGCGATCTCGAGCAGGCGCGGGCCGACCTCGAATACGCCGTCGGCGAGGACCTCTCGCCTGGCATAACCCCCAGCGCCGCTGGGAGCCGGTGATCGTTATGCGCATGCAACGCCGGATCGACCTCATCGCCGCGACCGTCATCATCCTGGCCGTCGCCGCGGGGCTCGGCTATGTCTTCCGCGATCGCCTGACGATGATGCCAGGCGTGACCTCTGACGCCGCCGAGGGGCAGGCGCTCGCGCCTGCGACCGGCAACGCCGCGACTCGCGGTCCCGTGACCATCAATGCGCAGCGCCAGCAGCTCACGGGCGTACGCACGGACACCGTCCAGCACGCGACGTTCGCGCCGACCATTCGGGCGACCGGCACGGTCCGCTACGACGAAACCCGGCTGACGGAGGTGAACGTCAAGCTGGATGGCTACATCCGCGATCTCTATGTCGACTACACGGGCCAGGCCGTCGAACGAGGGCAGAGACTATTCACCTTGTTCAGTCCGGATCTCGTCGCCACGCAGAACGAGTACCTGCTTGCGCTCAAGACGCGCGACGAGCTGGTCGCGGCGTTGCCGACCCAATCGCAGCCGACGCCGCAGGCCGCGGAAGCCAGAGACTATGCCGATCGCCTCGTGGCGGCCGCGCGGCAGCGTATCGCGCAATGGGATCTTCCCGAGGATCAGATTCGCGCGCTCCAGGACACGCGGCAGCCGCTGCCGGCCGTGACGTTTCCTTCTCCCGCCACCGGGTACGTCATCGAGAAGCAGGCCGTCAAAGGCATGCACGTCACGCCCGGACAGCCGTTGTACAAGATTGCCGACCTCAGCGTCGTGTGGGTCGAGGCCGACGTCTACGAGCGTGACATCTCGAGTGTCCGGGTCGGCACACCCGCCAGCGTGACCCTGGACGCGTATCCCGGTGAAACGTTCGCGGGCCGGGCGATCTACATCTATCCCTACGTCGAAGAGCAAAGCCGCACGATCAAGGTGCGGTTCCAGTTTCCGAACGTCCGGGGCCGCCTCAAGCCGGGCATGTACGCGAATGTCGAGCTCCAGAGCGCCAGTCGCGCCGGGTTGACCGTGCCCGCCGACGCGGTGCTCGACTCCGGCACGCAGCAGGTCGTCTTCGTCGCGGAAGGCGAGGGCACGTTCACACCGCGCACCGTGAAGGCCGGTGTTCGCCTCGGCGATCGTCTCGAGATTCTCGACGGCCTCAAGGAGGGCGAGCGGGTGGCGACCAGCGCGACGTTCTTCCTCGACTCCGAGAGTCAGCTTCGCGCCGGCTTGCAGAACTACAGCGCGCCGCCCGCTGCGGGCCCCGCGGGCCCGGCCGCCGGGGCGTCCCGGATCGGCGTGACGTTCCGCGCGCAGCCGGATCCGGCAAGAGCCGGCGAGAACACCTTCGAGGTCCGCGTGAGCGACGCGGCAGGCAAGCCGGTCACCGATGCCGGGGTATCGGTGCAGCTCTTCATGGCGGCGATGCCGACGATGAACATGCCGGCGATGAGAAGTGACGCGAAGCTGCCGTCCGTGGGCGGCGGTGTCTATC
Source organism: Candidatus Sulfopaludibacter sp. SbA3 (assembly GCA_945876205.1). Taxonomy (GTDB): domain Bacteria; phylum Acidobacteriota; class Vicinamibacteria; order Vicinamibacterales; family UBA2999; genus CANNDT01. The sequence goes on along the minus strand of CAMCNL010000013.1, from coordinate 13,043 downwards.
GAGGTCCCGGGCAGGTGCTGACGCCTGGTCGATGGGACGTCACCGTGACGGTCACCAGCGGGAGCGATCGTCTGGGAGCCGAACAATTCGTCCTGGTGGCCAGATGATTGGCTTCGTCATCGACTGGTGCGCGCGTAACCGCTTCCTGGTGTTTACAGGGACCATCGTCCTGGCGCTGTGGGGCGCGTGGGCGATGACGACGACCCCCGTCGATGCCGTGCCGGACATCTCCGACGTGCAGGTGATCGTGTCGACCGAGTGGGCGGGGCGGAGTCCCGATCTGATCGAGGATCAGATCACCTACCCGATCGTCTCGGCGCTGATCTCCACGCCCGGCGTCAAGGGCGTGCGCGGCTTCACCGACTTCGGCATCTCCTACGTCTACGTCGTCTTCCAGGACGGGACGGACATGTACTGGGCGCGCAGCCGCGTCGTCGAGTACCTGCAGGGCATCCGCGGACAGCTTCCCGACGACGTCAATCCGGTCATCGGCCCCGACGCCACCGGCGTCGGGTGGGTGTTCGAGTACGCGCTGGTGGACGAGACGGGGCAGCACGACCTCGCGCAGTTGCGGTCCTTCCAGGACTGGTATCTGCGCTACTGGCTGGCCTCGGTGCCTGGCGTCGCGGAGGTCGCGAGCATCGGCGGCTTCGTGCAGCAGTACCAGGTCACGCTCGATCCCGGCCGGCTGGCCGCGTACGGCCTCGGCGTGAGGGATGTCGTGCGCGCCATCAAGGCGAGCAACAACGACGTCGAAGGACGGCTCCTGGAATTCGCGGGGCGTGAGTACATGGTGCGCGGCCGTGGCTACCTCAAATCGGTCGGCGACATCGAGCAGGTGTCGGTGGGGAACGATGCGCGCGGCACGCCTGTGACGGTGCGGGACGTGGCGCAGGTGCGCCTCGGTCCTGACATCCGCCGCGGGGTCGCGGAACTTGACGGCAAGGGCGAGGTCGTCGGCGGCATTGTCGTGATGCGCTTCGGCGAGAACGCGCTGAACGTCATCGATCGCGTCAAGGCGAAGCTCGAGGAAGTGCGCAGCGCCATGCCTCCTGGCGTGACGCTCGTGCCCACCTACGATCGCTCGTCACTGATCAGGGACTCGATCGCGAACCTGCGCCGGACGCTCATCGAGGAGGCGGTGGTCGTCTCGCTGGTGATCATCGTGTTTCTCTTCCATCTCCGATCGGCGCTGATTCCGATCCTGGCGCTGCCGATCGCCGTCGCGGCGACGTTCATCCCGATGTCGTACCTCGGCGTGACGTCGAACATCATGTCGCTCGGCGGTCTCGCCCTGGCGATCGGCGTCCTCGTCGATGCGTCGATCGTGATGGTGGAGAATGCCTACCGCCGCGTCTCAGAGACCGGGAGCGACGATGATCGAGGCGGACCGTCAGGTCCGCCGGCCTATGCGGACCAGCCGCGCGCCATCGTCGCCTCGGCGAAGCTGGTTGGACGCCCGATCTTCTTCTCGCTCGCCATCATCATCGTGTCGTTCGCGCCGGTCTTTCTCCTCGAGGCTCAGGAGGGCCGCATGTTCAGGCCGCTGGCGATGACCAAGACGTTCGCGATGGCGGCGGCGGCGCTGCTCTCGATCACCCTGGTGCCGGTGCTGATGACGATCTTCATCAGGGGACGCAAGCTGCGGCCGGAGTCGGAGAATCCGATCTCGCGGTTCTTTACGATGCTGTATGCACCGATCCTGCGGCTCGCGTTGCGATGGAAATGGCTGGCGCTGGCGATAAACTTCGCCGTCGTGCCGCTGACGCTTCCGCTGGTCTTCCTCATCGGCAGCGAGTTCATGCCGCCGCTCTACGAGGGGTCGCTCCTCTACATGCCCACGTCACCACCCGGCCTCTCAATCACGGAGTCGACCCGGCTCCTGCAGGTGCAGGACAAGCTGCTGCGCCAATTCCCGGAGGTCGAGCGGGTGTTCGGCACGGTCGGGCGCGGCACCAGCGCCACCGACAACTCGCCGATGGGCATGGTCAATACCACCGTCACGCTGAAGCCGCGCGGGCAGTGGCGCCCCGGCATGACGCTCGAACGCCTGCAAGGCGAGATGGACGCGGCGCTGCAGTTCCCGGGCTTCCCGAACGTCTGGACGCAGCCGATCCGCAACCGCCTGGACATGCTGTTGACCGGGATCAAGACGCCGGTCGGCATCAAGATCTTCGGCGCCGATCTCAACGTGATCCAGGGGATCGGGCAGGAGATTGAGCGGGCGCTGCAGCCGGTGGACGGCACGCGCAGCGTCTACGCCGAGCGCGTCACCCAGGGCTACTTTGCCGACATTCAAATCGACCGCGCCGCGATCGCCCGTTACGGACTCTCTATCGATGACGTGCAGGAGGTGATCCAGTCGGCGCTCGGGGGCGAGAACGTCACGCGCACGATCGAGGGCCGTGAGCGCTACCCCGTCAATGTCAGGTACGAGCGAAATTTCCGGGAAAGCGTTCCGAATCTCGAACGTGTGCTGGTGAAGTCGCCGTCGGGCGCGCAGATCCCGCTTGGCCAGCTGGCAAAGATTGCCCTGACGACCGGCCCGGCGATGATTCGCGACGAGAACGCTCACCTGGCGGGCTATGTCTACGTCGATACCGCCACGCGCGACATCGGCGGATACGTCGACCGCGCCAGGCAGGCGATCGCCGCCCAGGTGACGCTGCCACCCGGTTACACGCTGCAATGGACCGGTCAGTACGAATTTCAAATCCGCGCGCGCGAGCGATTGCGGATCCTGATTCCGGTCGTCTTCTTCATCATCTTCATACTGCTGTACATGACCTTCCATTCGGTGTCGGAAGCGACGATCGTCATGTTGTCGGTGGTCTACGCGATGACCGGCGGCGTCATCCTGCAGTGGCTGCTCGGCTACAACTTCTCGGTCGCGGTGTGGGTGGGCTATATCGCGCTCTACGGCGTCGCCGTGCAGACCGGCGTGGTGATGGTCGTCTACCTGCACGAGTCGCTCGATGCGCGGCTTCGGCGCGGCGGCGAGATCACCGAGCAGGATATCTGGCGGGCCACCGTCGACGGCTCCGTGCTGCGACTGCGTCCGAAGCTGATGACCGTGACGGTCGTCATGGCGAGCCTCGTCCCGATCATGTGGAGCAGCGGCGTCGGCGCCGACGTGATGAAGCCGATTGCGGCACCGATCATCGGCGGGATGATCACCTCAACCATTCACGTCCTGATCATCACCCCCGTGATCTTCTACCTGCTGAAGACACGCGCGCTTCGCAAGGGCAGGTTGACGGTGTCTGGAATGGCGTCGTGAGCCAGGCGTACGTGCCGATCGCGGTCGCCGCCATCCTGGCCGCGCTCTTCATCGTTGAGCGTGTCGCGCCGCTTCGCCGGACTCGAACGCGGCTATTACTGAGACTCTTCATCAACTTCGCTATCTCCGGACTGGCATTTCTGACGTCGATGATGGTGGTCCGGCCAGCCGCGCTCGGCGCACTGGCGTGGACGTCCCGGGAATCCTTCGGTCTGGTTCACGTCGTGCCAGCCCCCGCCTGGGCGCAGTTTCTGGTGGGATTCGCGCTGCTCGACCTGGGCTTCTATTACTGGCACGTCCTCAATCACAGGATTCCCCTGCTGTGGCGCTTCCACAACGTGCATCACCTCGATCCCGACCTCGACGTCTCCACGGGCTTCCGGTTTCATTTCGGCGAAGTGCTGATGTCGACGGTGTTTCGTGTGGCGCAGGTCGGCCTGACCGGCGTGTCGTTCACCACGTTCGCGGTCTACGAGCTCATCTTCCAGGCCAACACACTGTTTCATCACAGCAATGTGCGATTGCCGATTCGCCTGGAACGCCTGCTGAACATGGTGCTGGTCACGCCGCGCATGCACGGTGTGCATCATTCCCAGGTGCGCGGCGAGACCAACTCGAACTTCGGCGTCGTGTTCCGCTGGTGGGACGCGCTCCATCGCACCATCCGACTGAATATCCCGCAGGCCATGATCGAGATTGGCGTCGCGGGATACTCGCGGCCCGGGGACAACCGGCTCTCGTACGCGCTGACGCTGCCCTTTCGTCAGCAGCGCGACTACTGGCGGAAGGAAGACGGCACGGTCCCGGAGCGGCACGCGAGCGCGCTGGCAGGGAGTCGAACGCACCTTGCGGAGTGACGCGGCCGTGCGTCTCATCCGGGCCGGCGGCACGCCGCCGGCCCGGACGAGTCGGCAGAAGTTTACCGGGCGACGCCGGCAAGCTGCTTGTGCATCTCGGCCGCCTGGGCGATGCGCGTGCCGCGATAGCTATTCGCCGTCGCGAGGTGGCAGAAGTGAAAGTGCGGTTACTCGAAACACGATGCTCGTTCAGGAAGCAGCATAGAGAGCGCCAAAGCGAAACGCGCGCGGCAGAAAATCCCGGGGAGACGGTTTCACTAGGCCGCATTCCGAGGAGCGGTGAAGCCGCGAATCTATACTGATCGAATGGATCAGCCCATACCTGAGGAGCCGGTCGCGTCTGTCGCGCTGCTGCTCGAGAATCACCGGGCGCTGCTCGGGTATCTCGAGCGCAGGGTCGGCGATCACGCCGTTGCTGAAGACATCCTGCAGGACGCTTTCGCGAAAGTCGTTGCTAACCCCGAGAAGGCGCCTGCGGACGAAGGGATCGTTCCGTGGTTTTATCGAGCTGTTCGAAACGCCGCGATCGATCACCTGCGTCGACGCGGGACCGCTGACCGAGCCGTCGAGGCGTTTGCTCGTGAGCTCGAAACGCAGCCCTTGGCGGCGGCTGAGATGAACGGCGAGGTCTGCGCCTGCGTGTCGCGACTGGCATCAACCCTGAAGCCCGAGTATGCGGACGCACTCCAGGCGATCGAGGTGGCCGGTATGCCGGTGAAGACCTACGCTGAGCAGAAAGGCCTGTCGGCGAGCAATGCCGCCGTCCGAGTGTTTCGCGCGCGCGAGGCACTGAAGAAGCGCGTGACCGAATCGTGTGGCACCTGCGCCGAGCACGGCTGCCTCAACTGCACCTGCCGTAATCCCCCGTCGTCTGGCCAGCGGGTGTAATGTCTCGCAGGGTCCTGCGTTATGGATGCAGAGACCACTTCAAGGAAGGACGGCATGGAAAAAGACGTTGTCTGCGGAATGCAGGTTGATCCGGCGAAGGCGGCAGGGAAGAGCGAGTACAACGGCAAGACGTATTATTTCTGCGCGCTCGGCTGCAAGAAGAAGTTTGATGCCAACCCCGGCCAGTACGCCAAGTAACGAGGTCGTCGACCCTGTCTGCGGGATGACGATCGATCCCGCCGACGCGGTCGGTCACGTCCAGCACAAGGGAGAGACCTACTACTTCTGCAACCAGCAGTGCCTCGAGCGCTTCCAGGCCACGCCTGACGCGTTCCTCGATGGCACTGCGTCGGCTCCGGCGCCTGTCGCTGGCACCACCTACATCTGCCCGATGGATCCGGAGGTGCGCCAGTCGTACCCGGGCGCGTGCCCGAAGTGCGGCATGGCGCTCGAACCCGACCTATCAACAATGCCGGCGATGCGCGTCGAGTACACCTGCCCGATGCACCCGGAGATCGTCCGCGACGCGCCGGGCGCCTGTCCGATCTGCGGCATGGCGCTCGAGCCGCGCACGGTGGGCCTCGATGATGGGCCCAATCCCGAGCTGGTGGACATGACCCGCCGCTTCCGAATCGCCGCGTTGCTCGCAACACCGGTGTTTCTGCTGGCGATGGGCGACATGGTGTTCGGGATGGGACTTGGCGGCCGCATCGACGTCGCGTGGAGCAACTGGGTGGGGCTCGCACTCGCCACGCCGGTCGTCTGGTGGGCTGGCTGGCCATTCTTCTCGCGTGGCTGGGCGTCGATCGTCAACCGCAGCCCGAACATGTTCACGCTGATCGCACTTGGTGTGGGAGCCGCGTACGCCTACTCGGCGGCAGCCACACTCGTGCCCGGCATCTTCCCCGATGGCTTCCGCGTCCACGGCGTGGTCGAAACCTACTTCGACACCGCCGCCGTGATTACCGTGCTGGTGCTGCTCGGCCAGGTGATGGAGCTGCGCGCGCGCAGCCAGACCAGCGCGGCAATCAAGGCGCTGCTCGGCCTGGCCCCGAAAACGGCGCGGCGTATTCGCGACGGCGTGGAGGAAGACATTCCATTGCCGCACGTCGCTGTTGGCGACCTGCTGCGCGTGCGCCCCGGCGAAAGGCTGCCAGTGGATGGCGTCGTCGTGGACGGCCGTACCTCGGTCGATGAATCGATGGTCACCGGCGAGGCGGTACCGGTCGAAAAGGAGCCTGGCACGCCGGTCACGGGGGGGACTGTCAATGGCACCGGCAGCGTGGTGATGCGGGCCGAGCGCGTAGGCGGTGACACCCTGCTGGCTCAAATCGTCAGGATGGTCAGTGAAGCGCAGCGCAGCCGCGCACCGATTCAGAAGCTCGCCGATCGCATCGCCGCCTGGTTCGTACCCGCGGTGGTGCTGGTGTCGATAATGGCCTTCGCCGGGTGGAGCATCTGGGGCCCCGAGCCGAGACTCGCACTGGCACTGGTCGCGGCTGTCGCGGTGCTGATCATCGCCTGCCCGTGCGCGCTCGGTCTGGCGACACCGATGGCCATCATGGTCGGCACCGGCAGAGGCGCGCAGGCGGGTGTGCTGATCAAGAACGCGGAGGCGCTCGAGCGTCTCGAAGACGTCGACACCGTCGTCGTCGATAAGACCGGCACGTTAACGGAAGGCAAGCCGAAGCTGTCAGAAGTCGTGGCGGCGGCCGGCTTCGACGAGAACCTGGTGCTGCGCCTGGCAGCAGGACTGGAGCAGGGGAGTGAGCATCCTCTGGCCGCGGCGATCGTCAATGGCGCCCGGGAACGTGGCGTCGATGTGCCCGCATCGTCTGACTTCGAATCGCATACCGGCAAAGGGGTATCCGGCACGGTGGACGGGAGAATCGTCGCGCTGGGCAACCTGGCGTTGATGCAGGACCAGCGGATCGACGTGAGCGGTCTGTCCGCGCGAGCGGATGCGCTTCGTAGCGAAGGCGGAACGGCGATGTTCGTCGCCGTCGACGGGAAGGCGGCCGGCCTGGTGGCGGTGCTCGACCCGATCAAGCCGTCGACGCGGGAAGCGATCGAGATGCTGCATCGCGAAGGCCTCCGCATCGTGATGCTGACGGGTGACAACAGGATCACGGCCGACGCGGTGGCGCGGACACTCGGATTGGACGACGTGCGGGCGGACGTCCTGCCGGCGCAGAAACGGGAGATCGTTCAGCAGCTCCAGCGAGAGGGGCGCCTCGTCGCCATGGCCGGTGACGGCATCAACGACGCGCCGGCGCTCGCCGAGGCGGCGGTCGGCATCGCCATGGGAACCGGCACCGATGTCGCGATGGAGAGTGCGGGCGTGACGCTGGTCAAAGGTGACCTGCGCGGCATCGCGCGCGCCCGGCGGCTGAGCCGCGCGACGATGCGCAATGTCAGGCAGAACCTGTTTCTTGCGTTCGTCTACAACGCGGTCGGGGTGCCGATTGCCGCGGGAATTCTGTATCCGTTCACCGGCACGCTGATCAGTCCCATCTGGGCCAGCGCCGCGATGACGCTGAGCTCGGTCTCTGTCATCGGAAACGCGTTGCGATTACGTCGCGTCCGGCTCTAATCGTTGCAGTACGCAGCTCTGTTCCTGACGGCCTTCCTGGCAGCGACGCTTATTCCGCTGCCATCAGAGCTGCCGCTGGCGCTCCTCGTCCGAAAAGATCACCGGGTGGTGTTGGCAGTGCTGGTGGCGACGTTGGGCAATTATCTGGGCGCCTGCACGACCTACGCGTTGGGCCGCGGCCTGTTTCGCCGGCGCGCGCACGCGAGCAAAGGTGCCGGCCGCGCCCTCACGCTGTTTCGCCGATACGGCCCTGCGACGCTCGCCCTGTCGTGGGTGCCGGTGATCGGCGATGCGATTGTCGGCCTTGCCGGCGCGGCCAGGATCCACTTCGGAATCTTCTCGGTATGGACGATTGCCGGCAAGGCCGCACGGTACGCAGCGGTCTCCTGGATCGCCAGCCGCGGCTGATCGCGACCGCCGGGATTCAGGAGCTTTTCAGTTACTGGAGGCCGGTCACAGCTTCTTCCCGATCATGCCCCGCGCGAGCAGCACTCCGAGCCCGACAATCAGCACAGCAGGAATCCACATCCAGCCGAATCCGCCCATCCACGCGGTCCCCATCATGCCTCCGCCCATGCTCCCCCCGGTCATCGCTCCGCCGCCGAAGAGCACGAGCAACCCGACGACGACGACCAGTACGACGACGAGGGCTCCATTGGTGTTTCCGTTCATCAGACTCTCCTCTGGCTTGACCGATCGAATTCGTGACCGATGCGAGTGTGCGCTCAGTGCTTCATGTCGCCCATCTGTTTCATCATCGGGCACATGGCCATCGAGCCCGCCCCGGCCTGCATGTGCTCCATCATGTGAGTCATCATGCCCTGCTCCATTTTCATCATGCCCTCCTGCATCGTCCGGCGCTGCGTCACCATTTCGGCGACGACGGTGGCAGTCGCCGCCATCTTCTCCGTGCCCGACGCGGTGTTCATCCTGGCGACGAGACTATCGAGCCGTTGATCGGCGGCCTTCATGTCGGCCATCATTTTCTCCCGCTCGGCCATCATGGTCTTGTCCTTCGCCGCCATGCCGGAGGCCGGCTGCGCGGCGTCGGCCGCCACGTGCTGCTCGTGAGGCGTCTGCGCGGCGAGTCCGGGGACCGCCGACATCACAACCACTGCACACCCTGCCATCATCGCTGTCACGATTCGCTTCACGCTCATGCTTGACTCCTTCCGAGTTTGCGACTGAACTTCCAAGCCTCACACAGACGGCGCTGACACTCGAGCGGCACCTGCTGGTTGAACCCCGAGAGTGGAGGCATTGGTCCTCCTACCCGGTGCGGACGTTGCAAGAGGGCAGCCATGCAATCTCAACCACAGACAAATCCGACGTATGGCTGTACCGCGCATCTACCCGGCGTGTCATTTGACGATGCACGGTCGCGCATTACGGACGCGCTGCAGCAGCAAGGCTTTGGCATCCTGACTGAGATCGACGTGAAGACCACGCTGAAGACGAAGCTCAACCTTGACTTCCGTCGATATGTCATCCTCGGCGCGTGCAATCCACAGCTCGCCCATCACGAGAAGCCGATCAGCGGCTGCGCCTGGCTCTGGATCAGGTGAAGAGCACGACGTGAGTTGCCCGACACCGGGCGGTGTGCTCTGGTCGATTCTGGGGTTATACTGAATTTTCCATGACGCGTATTGCGATAGTCGCCGTGGTTCTCAGCCTCGCGGGCAGCCCCGTGGCAGGTATCGTCTGCGGCCTTAATTGCGAGGCGGCCGGTTCCGCGCATCACCACACCACATCGACGGCACCCTCTTGTCATGAGGACGGCGGCCCGCTGATGAGAGCGCTGCAGACGGATTGCGATCACGTGTCCGCTGCAACACCTGCAGTCCTGACTTCCGCGAATCCGACGGCTCCTCTCCCGGTGATGCCTTCGGTTCCCGTTGGCGCGCCAACATCATTCGTCGAACCCGTCGGGTATTGGTCATCCTCGTGCGTAATACGAGGTCCCAGCCCAGGCAGTGGTCCCTCGCCGTCTATTCTTCGCGTCTGATCCCCCTCCGCTAGAGCGCGGCCAGCCGGCGCGCGCCGATTCTCCGTTCATTGAGAACTCGTTCGTGTTGGTCCACTCGTCGTGGGCCTTCGAGGTTTTGTGGAAATGGCTTCGAGCAGACGGTCGTTTTTGCGTGGTTTGGCATCAGTGGCGGGCGTCGCAACGGCGGGCTCAGCGAGCACCGCGTACGCACAGCATGAGGGACATCAGGTTCCCGCTCCAGCGGCGCCGCAACGCCAGGGAGTGGCTGCCGTGGCATCACCGCAGCGACCGGTTCCTCCGGGTTCGTTCGGCGCTGGAGTCGTCCCGGTGATCAGCCCTGACGTGCCGGACATGCCGTGGACGCTTCAGGACGGCGTGAAGGTGTTCAATATCAACGTTGGGCACGTTCGCACCGAGTTCATTCCGGGCCGCGTTGTCGATGCGTGGGGATTCAACGGGAGCGTTCCCGGACCCACCATCCAGGTCAACGAAGGGGATCGTGTTCGCCTGATCGTCGAGAACCGCCTGCCCGAGCCGTTCTCGATGCACTGGCACGGCCTCGAGATCCCCAACAACATGGACGGCATGCCGGGCATTTCTCAGGACTCGATTGCGCCTGGGGGCTCGTTCACGTACGAGTTCACGCTTCATCAAAACGGTACGTTCTTCTACCACTCGCACATGGCGATGCAGGAAATGATGGGGCTGATCGGGCTCTTCATCATCCATCCCCGCCAGGCATACGCACCCCGCGTCGATCGCGACTTCGGGATCATCCTTCAGGAGTGGGCGCTGCTTCCGAACAACACGATTCCGAATTCTCTCGCCATGGAATTCAACTGGCTGACGCTCAATGGGAAAGCCGGGCCCGACACGACGCCGATGCTGGTGAAGCGCGGTGAGCGCGTCCGCATTCGCCTTGTCAACCTCGGGATGGACCACCATCCGATGCACATTCACGGTCACCAGTTCGCTGTGACGGGCACCGAGGGTGGCCGCATCACGACGACCGCGGTGGAACCGGCTAATACCGTGCTCGTGGGTGTCGCGCAGGCGCGTGACATCGAGTTCGTCGCCAACAATCCAGGCGACTGGCATTTCCACTGCCATCTGCCGCATCACATGATGAATCAGATGGCCTCAATGGTCGGGCCGATCATGATGGGCCATAGCGCGGGCATGAGACCGGCGGGGATGGAGGCCGGGATGGGCATCGTTGGCGGCGGCGCGCTCGGCGGTGACGCCGGCCCCGCGTTCGGACGCACGCTCGGCGTCGGCAGCGAAGCCGAACGCGCCGCACCGAACATGCCGCTCGGCGGCCAACCGCCGACCTTCATGCAGGCCGGTCGCAGCGAGCCAAACGCAGGGATGTACCCGGGATATCCGCAGGACATGTTCATGGTCATGGACAAGGCCGTGGAGAAACCCGAGACCTACGGTCTCCGCCCGGGATGGAGCGGCGGCACGATGGGGATGATGACCATCGTCCGCGTACTGGAGCCGGAGCTCTTCGACACGATTCAACAGCTCAAAGCCGAGCAGACGCGAAGGGCCGCTCAATGACCCTTTTGCTCCGAGGTCTCGCCATCCTGTGCGCACCTCTATGGGCCTTGACGCCTGTCTACGCGCAAGGCGTGCCGCAAGCGGCGGCGCCGGATGCGCCAGTCACGCTCGAACAGCTGGAGCGCATGGCGCTGCAGAACAACCCGACGGTTCGACAGGCGGCGGCGGCGGTGGAAGCCGCGCGCGGTCGTGCGCGTCAGGCAGGGGCGTGGCCGAATCCCACGATCGGATATGAGGCGGCCGAAGTGGCGCGCGGGCCGGTCATTCGCGGCGGCGAGCACGGTGTGTTTGCAACACAGACAGTGCCGCTCGGAGGCAAGCTCCGGCTCGGACGGGCGGTGTTTGAAAGCGAAGCCGCGCAGGCAGAGTCGCTGGTCGGGCTGCAGGAGCAACGCATTCTCTCGGCGGTTCGGACGCAGTACTACGAAGTGCTCACGCTCGAGCGCCGCGTCGAGGTGCTCGATCGGCTCGCGCAGCTGTCGAGTGAGGCTGTCGGAATTACCCGTCAACTATTCAATGTCGGCGCCGCGGATCGCCCCGACGTGCTGGAGTCGGAGATCGAAGCGCGGCGCGCGCAGCTGGATCTGACGGCCGCGCGGAATACGCGGTTCGCTGCGTGGCGACGTCTCGCTGCGACCGTTGGTGACGTCTCGCTGACGCCCCGTCCGCTTACGACGTCGATCGAGGCGGCTGTGCCGGAGCTCGATCGCGACACCGCGCTGAAATCGGTTCTCGACCGCAGCCCGGAGGTGCGGGCTGCCCGAGCGGACCTCGAGCGCAACCGCGCCCTCGTGTCACGTGCTCGGCGCGAGACCTTTCCTGACTTGTACCTGCGCGGCGGGCTTGCCTATAACCGCGAGCTGCTCGAAACCTCTGCCGGAGGCGAGCCCAGAGCCGTCGGCCGCGAAGGGTCGTTCGAGGTGGGGCTGAGCGTGCCGCTCTTCAATCGCAACCAGGGTGGCATCGCCGCGGCCCGTGCCGACCAGAGTCGCGCCGAGATCGAGGTGGCACGCCTGGCCTTGACGATCGAGTCGCGCATGGCGTCGTGGTTCGACTCGTATCTGACGTCCTTGCGTGCAGCCGAGGCCTATCGCGACGAGATGCTTCCACGCGCCGAGGAGGCCTATCAGCTGTACCTCGCGCGCTACCGCGAAGCCGCCGCCGCATATCCACAGGTGCTCATTGCCCAGCGTACGTTGTTCCAACTGAGTGACGAGTACCTGAAGAACCTTGAAGGCGCGTGGCGTGCGGCACTTCGGATTCAGGGCTTCCTGGTGGAAGACGATGGGCTGGCCGCACCGACGCGTCCGGGAGAAATCGAGGCCGCTGGTGGCGGCGCCTCAATGATCGGGCAATTGCGTGCGCGTTGATGCGCTGAGGGGAGACACGATGGCAGGCATGTTTCTAAAAGTCGCGGCAATCATCGTCGTGATGACGTCTGGCACCGCGGTGACCGCCGCGCAGCACGAAGGGCATGTCACGGCGGGGATGCCGCAGACTGCCGGTGCAGGTGCGGACGCCGCGCAGGTGAGCGCATGCGTCCAAAGCCAGGAGCAGGTGATGGTCGCGGCCGATGCGGCAAACCGCCGGCTCGATCTCGCGCGACAGAGCAACCAGCCGGCCGCGATGCGGGCGGCCATGGACGACCTGCAGAGCGTCTTGTCCTCGATGCGCACGCAGCTCGCCTCGTGCGCGCACCTGAAGGCCGCGGCCGCGCCGGCCGCCGGTGCGACGGCGCCCGGGCCAGGCGCTGTAGGTCCGGCCGCACCTGCGGGCGTCGCCGATCCGCACGCCGGTCATGTGATACCGCCTCCGCCGCCCGCGGCGACTCCGGCGCCAAAACCGTCAACGCCGGCCGCGGCGGCGCCGCGGCCG
>CAMCNL010000012.1 GCA_945876205.1 Candidatus Sulfopaludibacter sp. SbA3 | reverse complement strand
AGTTCTCCAACTTGCGCGTGTGCAACCGGGAACATAGGTGAGCCGCCGAACACGCGCTGCACCCGGCCGGCGCAGAGAAGACGGTGAGCGCCGGCGGGTAAGCGCTGGCCGTATATGGCTGGATCCTGTCAACTTGGCCTGGGCCGCGTGCGGCGTGGCGGACGGCCCGCGCCGCGCGGAGCACGCCGCGGACGTGCCGGCGTGCGGCCGCCGTCGGAGCATGCCGTGCCGAGATCCGAAAATCGCGCGGAGCGAGTCTTCCGCGTCGACTGTGGTCCGTGTGCTCCCGGACGCCCGGATCACCACCGAAGGTCCGATTGCGCCTGACAGACGCCGCCTCGAGTCAGCTCATAGTCGACGCGCCAGCGGAAGGGCAGCGAGTCGGAGCGCGCATTTCCCGGCATGCGGAGTCGGCGGCGCAGGCCGGCAGGTCCGCGGCGTGCGTGTCGGAGTCCGGGAGGCTATTCCAGCGCTTTGACGATGTCCTCGACGACCTTCTTCGCGTCGCCGAACACCATGATTTAGGGCCAGTCCTGCTTGAGCTGCTGCCAATCGGTGAGGGGGTCGCGCGGGGGCTTGGTCCGGGTCCGTTCGGGGATGAGCGCCTGAGTGACGAGCCGGTCGAGGTCTGAACGGAGCTTGTCGGCCGTCTCGGGGGCGAGCTTCGCGCGGATCCAGCCGGCCATCGCGGCGTCCCACGCGCGGTCGACGTCGCCGGCGCCGCGCGATCCGGCCGCGAGCCAGTAGTTCGCGGGCGCACTCGCGGGATCCTGTCGCAACTCCTCTTCCATGCGCGCGGCAATACGCTGGTACGCGGGCACCCGCCGGTCCAGCGGACGGCCCTGCGCCTCGCGGTCGAGCGCACTCGCCCACCAGTCAAGCAGCATCAGGCGGTCGCGATGGCTCAGGAGCGTGCCCCGGCCAAGCGCGGCATCGAAGATTTCGGCGGCCGGGCCGAAGTCGTTGGCGAGGTAGAGCGACTGGCCGAGACCGACGAGGTGGTCGATCTGGTCGCGGGGCGGCAGCATCGACGCTCGCACGGTGTTGAGCGCCTCACGCGCCGTCGCCAGGTCCGCGGCGTCCCCGCGCTGCCGGTAGCGTTCGAGATGCGAGCGGGCGGTCACGAGGGCCGCGGCATCCATGGCCGCCGGTTGAGTCCGAGCCAGCGCAGCCGCAGCGATCGCCCCGTCGTAATCGGCGGCGTTGTAGAGCGCGCGCGCCTTCGCCAGGGCGGGGGGGTCAGCGGCAGCCGCGCCCCCTGCGTACGACAGGAGCAAGGCCGCCAGGACCACCGGCAGAGCACGCAGTGACATCCCGGGGATCGTACATCTGCCGACGGTCAAGCTACAATTGCGGGCGAATGGGACAGCCGGTGGTCGTGCCTCGCGCGGAGCACGCGATCTCTCGCTCTCAGATCGACCCGGATGCGCTGAAAGTTCTCTACCGCCTCCACCAGAACAATTATCTGGCCTACCTGGTCGGCGGGAGCGTGCGCGATCTGCTGCTCGAGCGGCGGCCGAAGGACTTCGACATCGGCACGTCGGCGCATCCCTACCAGGTGAAGCGTCTCTTCCGGAACTGCTGGATCATCGGGCGCCGGTTCCGCCTCGCGCACGTCCGGTTCGGCCCCAAGAACATCGAGGTCGCCACCTTCAGGCGCCAGCTCTCGGCCGAGGAGCTCGCAGCCCCGCCCGAGCCGCCGGCCGAGGAGTCTATTCCGCTGCATCCGGAGGGCTCCCGCGGCGCCCACGACGGGATGCTGCATCGCGACAATACCTTCGGCACGCCCGAAGAAGATGCTTTCCGCCGCGATTTCACGGTGAACGCGCTGTTCTATGACATCGCGTCGTTTTCGATCATCGACTACACCGGCGGCCTGCGGGATCTCGAAGGGCGCCTGATTCGGTGCATCGGCAACCCGGTCGAGCGATTCCAGGAAGATCCGGTCCGGATGCTCCGCGCCATCTCGATGGCGTCGCGGCTCGACTTCGACATCGATCCGCCAATCGATGCGGCCATCGCCACCCACCGCCACGACATTGCCAAGAGCTCGCCCGCCCGGCTGATCGAGGAGGTCTACAAGGTCCTGCGCGCCGGGGCGTCCGAGCGCGCCTTCCGGATGCTTGCCGAGCGGCGCCTGCTCGAACCGATCACGCCGGAGATCCAGAAGGGCGCCGGCGATGCCCTGTGGCGATCGCTCGCGGCGCTCGATGCCTACCGCCACCGCTTCCAGGACACGCCCGAAACGCTGACGAATTCGATTCTTCTGGGATCGCTGCTCGTGCCGCTCGGCCAGACGATCCGGACGCTCTCGCCCGCACCGATCGCCGAAGGTGAATTCAGGAGGGAACCGCGCCTGTCACTGGGGATGCTCCCGCTGGCCAGGCGCGACGTCGAGCGCCTGCGTCAGGTCCTCGGGCTGCAGCGCCGGCTCGTGGACATGAACCTGTCGCCGAAGGCGCGGCGTGCCCTGATTCACCGGGGGCCGTTTCGCGAGGCGCTCACGTGGCTCGAAATACACGGGAACGCGCCAGAGGTGGTCGAGCACTGGCGCGGATTCATCGAAGCCGCCGGGACCTTCGAGGACACTCCTGACACCGCGGCCACCGCTGAAGCGCTCCCGCCCAAACGACGGCGCCGCCGGCGGCGCCGCAGGGCGCCTCGAAGCACGGCGACGTAGGGCTTTTAGCCCTTCTTCCGCTCGAACTCCTTCATGAAGTCGACGAGCGCGTCGACGCCTGCTTCAGGAAACGCGTTGTAGAGCGACGCGCGCATGCCGCCGACGGCGCGATGGCCCTTGAGGCCGTCGAGACCCGCCGCGGTCGACTCCTTCACGAACAGGTTCTCCAGTTCCTCGGTCGCGAGCCGGAACGTCACGTTCATCACCGACCGGCTGTCTTTCTGCGCAGTGCCGCGGTAGAAGCCGCTGCGATCGATCTCGGCATACACCTTTGACGCCTTGCGTTCGTTGAGCGTGCCGATGCCCGCCAGCCCGCCCTGCGCCTTCACCCACTTCATCGTCAGGCCGAGGATGTAGATGCCGAACGTGTTGGGCGTGTTGTAGAGCGAGTTGTTGTCCGCCATCACCTTGTAGTTCAGGATGGTCGGCAGCGCGGCAGTCGACCGGGCGAGCAGGTCCTCGCGAACGATCACCAGCGTGACGCCCGAAGGGCCGAGGTTCTTCTGGGCGCCCGCGTAGATCAGCCCGAAGCGCGCGACATCGATCGGACCATGAAAGATGTCGGACGAAGCGTCGGCCACGAGCGGCACGGACCCGACGTCAGGCGGCGCCTTCCACTCGGTGCCTTCGATCGTGTTGTTCGTCGTCATGTGGACGTAGGCGGCGTCCGGGGTCAGCTTCAGTTCGCCTTGCGCCGGAATGCGGGTGTACTTGTCCGCCTTCGTGCTGGCCGCGACGTTGACCTTGCCGACCTTGTTCGCTTCTTCGATCGCCTTGACCGCCCACGAGCCAGTGTCGATGTAGTCGGCGACGCCGCCGGGCGTGAGCAGGTTCATCGGCACGGCCGAGAACTGCAGGCTCGCGCCACCCTGCAGCATCAGGATGCGGTAGTTGGCCGGGATGCTGGCGACCTCGCGCATGTTGTCGATCGCCTTCGCGAGGATGTCCTCGAAGGTCTTCGAGCGATGGCTGATCTCCATGACCGACATGCCGACGCCGGGAAGCGCGACGAGATCGCGCTGCGCTTCCTCGAGCACCGGCAGCGGCAGGACAGCGGGGCCAGCCGAAAAGTTATACACACGGGTCATCGTTGTCATGGTTGCTCCTGAAGTTCAGATGACGTGCGAGAGCAGGCCATCGCGCAGCTTGGGTTCGAACCAGGTCGATTTCGGCGGCATGATGCCACCGGCATCGGAGATCAGGAAGAGATCGTCCATGGTCACCGGATACATCGAAAAGGCGACGGCTGCCTTCCCCGACGTCACCTGCTTTTCGAGCGCCGACGTTCCGCGGGCGCCGCCGACGAAATCGATGCGCTTGTCGCTGCGCACGTCGCCGATGCCGAGCAGGGGCGTCAAGACGGTGTCCTGCAGGCGGCTGACGTCGAGCCCGTCCGCAGCGGCCGTGCCGGCGGGGGGCGCCCCGAGATCGATCGTGTACCAGCGGCCGTCGAGATACATCGCCACCTCGCCCTTGCGGCGTGGTGTCGCGGGTCCTTCGGTCACGGTGAACTGCTGGCGCAGCGCGGCGAGCAGCGACTCGGGAGTGTGGGACGCGAGGTCTTTGACCACCCGGTTGTAGGGCAGCACCTGCATCTGGTCGTCGGGAAACGCGACCGCGAGGAAGGTGTCCCACTCACCCGCGTTGCCGTTCGAGCCGCGAAGCTGTTGCCGCACCCGCGCGGCGCTGGCCGCGCGGTGATGGCCGTCGGCGATATACAACGACGGAATGGCAGCAAACGCCGCCGTCAGCAGCCGCTCGTCCCCTGAATCCAACCGCCAGACGGTGTGCTGGACCTCGTCGGCCGCCGTGAAGTCGAACAGCGGCGGCCGCCCGACGGCGCGGTCGACCACCTTATCGACCGCCGGTGACGCGCGATAGGTCAGAAACACCGGACCGGTCTGCGCGCGTAACTCGACAATATGCCGCGTGCGGTCGTCTTCCTTGTCGCGTCGCGTGCGCTCGTGCTTCTTGATGACGTCGGTGTCGTACTCGTCGAGCGAGTAGGACGCCGCGATACCGGTCTGCACGTGTCCACCCATTCGCAGGCGGTACACGTACAGGCTCGGGCGGTCTTCCACGACGAGAGGCGCGTGCGTCTTCAGGGTAGCGAGGTTCTCTGAGGCCTTCGCGTACACCGAGTCGGCGTACGGGTTGGTTTCAGCCGGAAGATCGATCTCGGCGCGTGAGACGTGCAGAAAACTCAGTGGGTTTCCGGCGGCAAGTGCCTGCGCTTCCTCGGTGTTGACGACGTCGTAGGGAACCGCAGCCACTCGCGCCGCCGACTCAGGGGTGGGCCTGAGCGCTTTGAACGGTGCAATGGCAGCCATAGGAAAATAAAATTATATGTCGGCGGCTGCGGGCGCGTCGTTTGCAGCGGCTGATCAGCTATGAAATCGACGTTCGCGAGAATCACGATAACGCTGGCTGTTCTCTTGTTGAGCTTGCCGTCCTTCGCCCGGGCGCAAGGCACCGATGGCGAGATTCAAGGCGTTGTCGTCGACTTGGCGGGTACCGCGCTTCCAGACGCGACCATCACTATCGTGAATACCGGGACGGGAGCCAGCCGCACGGTGCGAACCGACGCGAGCGGCAGGTTCGCGGCGCCCGCCCTGGCTGACGGCCTCTACGAGGCCACCGCCGAATCCGCCGGCTTCGCGCCGCGCCGGCAGGAAACTCTGCGCCTGGCTGTGGGCGAGACCGTCAACCTACGCTTCGAGCTTCGACCGGCGCCCCTTCCGGAAACACTCACGGTGGGCGGATTGCTGCCGGTGATCGACCCGGCGCGCTCCCACGCCGCGACGCTCGTCGAAGAGGCGTCGGTCACGCACCTGCCGGTCAAGAGCCGCAACTTCGTCGATCTCGCGGGGATCGCCGGCGGCGTGAGCCGGGATCTCACCACGGGCGATATGCTGATTGCGGGTCAGCGCTCGAGCGCCAACATCGTCTCGGTCGACGGCGGTGAGCTCCTCGGATTCGGGACCTATCAGTTCAGCCAGGAAGCCATCCAGGAATTCCGCGTCGACATGAACGGATATCGCGCCGAGTACGGGCGCGCGTCGGGCGCCGTGATTCACGCCATCACCAAGTCGGGCACCAACAGGTTTCATGGATCGGCGATCGCCCTGCGCGGCGGATCACCGGTCACGGCTCCACGCGACATCGACACGCACCAGCTCGGGGGAGTCCTCGGCGGACCGATCGCGCGCAACCGTCATTTCTTCCTCGTGAACTACGACACCCTGCAACGCTCCACGCCGGAGCGAGACCAGCAGGTCTTCCTTGTTCGCACCGATCACCAGTTCACGGGCAACGCCCATGTGATGCTGCGGTACAACGACCAGAATCTTGAGCAGGGCGGATCGACCAGGTCGTCGGTCGCATCGGTCACCACCCTGATCGGCTCGCGGCTCGTCAACGACGCCCGCCTGCACTACGAACAGGCGCGCAACGTCCCGGACGCCAACCGCCTCCAGGTTGCCGACAATCTCACCTGGGTCGGCGGCGCTCACGAGATCAAGACAGGCTTCGATGCCGTCGGCGACGACCTCTCCACGACCCAGCCCTTCGGCACGCTCGCGGACACGACCTTTTCCTCGGAGAACGTCTCGGCGTTCGTGCAGGACGAATGGCAGGCAAGCCGCGTCGTCACCGTGAATGTCGGCGCGCGTCATGATGCCGGGAGCTTCAGCGACGCCGGCGACTGGGATCCTCGCGCAGGGTTGGCGTGGGTGCCCGCGCCCCGCTTCGTCATGCGCGGAAGCTACGGCCGCTTCTCCTCGCCGTTCAGCGATCTTCGCGTTCGCCAGGCAAGCGGCGGGGCGGAGTACGAGTGGATGCCGCAAACGACCATCGGCGTCACCTACCTTCAGAGCGACGCGGCCGCGTGGCAATACCGGGCGCTGACGGCGGCGCTACAGCGACGGTTCTGGCAGGGCACGCAGTACACCGTCGCGTATACCGTGGGCGACGATCCGTCCCGCCACCGCATGGTGATGAGCTACGTCTACGACACCGGCGCGTTGGCGAATCGCTTTGGCGGTGTCGTGAGAACCGTGTTGAAGGACTGGACGATCAGCGGCGTGGGCGTGCTCCAGAGTGGTGATGCACGTCTCCACACGACGCGCGTCGGCCATTCGTCGTTCGATCCGCGCATTGCCCGGAATCTGTCGCTCGGATCAGGTCGAACGCTGGCCGTTATCCTGGAAGCGTACAACCTGCGAAATCGTGCGAATGTGATGGCGGTGAACGACGCGGTCTTTCCGCTGCGGGTCGGTCAGCCGGAAGGCCGGCTGACACAGGTGGGATTGCGATTGATGTTCTAGGCGGCGCCGCCGCGTATCAACTCGCGCGGCGAGCCGCAAACAGGCTGCAGCGCGAAATGAGTGTCTGCACCGCCTGACGCCCCGCCCGTTTCATGCCGGGCGCGGCGGTGATCTCCACGAACATCTTCTGCGCGTCGACGGCGTTGCCGAACAGCGCGCGCGGGTGAAGCTGCATGGCCTGTTGCATCCACATCCGGAGCGCCGTGTCCTGCGTCGCTGAAATCACCAGATCCGCAATGCCCCGCGGATACTCCTCCGCCGTGAGCGGACGGCCGAGGACGATGGCGAGGACGCAGGCGCCGAGCTGCGTGACGTCCGCGCGCTGATCGAAGCGCGGAAGGTTCGCGGACGCCGGCAGCGCGAGACCGAACTCGCGCCAGATTTGTTCGCGGTTGCGCTGCAGCGCCTCGACGGCCGCACCGAACACGCCGTCGGTGAGCACCGCCGTCCCCTCGCGGGAGACAACCACGTGCGCGGGGGTGATTGAGCCGTGAGCAATGCCGCCGGGCAGTTGGTGCACCGCCGCGACCGCCTTGATCACCGTTGCGGCGAGCTCGAGCATACCGGTGTCAGGCAGCGTGGCTTCGCCGAGCTCGAGATACGTCAGGATGTCTGAGAGCCGAATGCCGTCGGGCGCATGCGCCAGCACGCGAAGGCCGGCCGCGTCACGATCGACGCGGTAGACGGGCGTGAGGATGCCCGCGCCGAGCTCCGCATAACGCGCCGCGCGCGCCCTGATGACCTGTTCGACCGCCGGATGTTGCGCGAGCGACGGCGAGACATGCAGCGTCTCGACGCGGCCTTGCCGCGGATCGGGGTCGAGCGTTCTCACCCCGAGACCGTCGTTGAACTGGTAATCGCCTGACCCTGGGTACGCACTCATGCAGTGAAGCGCTGCAACGACCGCACCCCGGAGGCAGGTGGTCAGAACCCCCGTAAAACAAGGTGTTTACGAACGGCGGGGGTGCGGGCCACTTACAGTTTGGTCGAGCAATCGGAGGCTTCTGTAACGAAGGACTGCTACACTGCGAACGAGGTAGCAACCCAGCTACCCGGCCACTTACCCCATGAATTGGATCCTCGTTGCCGTGGCGGCCGGCGTTGTGGCCGTCGTTGCGGCGGCCATTGCCACGCTCGTCGCTCGCAACCAGTCGCTTGCGGATGAGCTCGTGCGCCAGCAAGAGGCCCTGGGCGCGACGAAAGAGCTGCTCGACCAGACCGATCAGAAGCTGCGCGAGACGTTTCAATCGCTCGCCCGCGATGCGCTCACGGACAATCGCACGGCCTTCTTCGACCTCGCCAAGCCGATCGCCGACACCCTGAAAAAGGTCGATTTACGCCTCGAAGAGGTGGAGCGGGCGCGCGTGGATGCCTACGCCAGGCTCACCGAAAAGATCAGCACCCTCAACTCGACGACCGACACGTTGTCACGCGCGCTGCGGACGCCCTCGGTGCGCGGCCGGTGGGGCGAGATGCAGCTGCGCCGCGTGCTTGAGATCACCGGCATGCTGCAGCACTGCGACTTCGAGGAGCAGCCGACGCTCTACGGCGACAACGGCCGTCTCCGCCCCGACGCCATCATCCATCTGCCAGGCGGCAAGCGCATCGTCGTGGACGTGAAGACGCCGCTCGAGGCGTTTCTCGATGCGCAGGAAGCGTCTGACGACAACGTGCGGGCCGCGAAGCTCGAGCTGCACGCGCGTCACGTGCTCGACCACATGGACAAGCTCGGGAGCAAGGGGTATTGGGAATCGCTGGGAGATTCCCCCGAGATGGTCGTAATGTTCCTGCCCGGCGAGATGCTCTTCAGCGCGGCGCTTCAGCGCGACCACAAGCTGATCGAACGCGGATTCGCGCACAAGGTGCTCCTGGCCAGCCCGATCACGCTGATTGCACTCCTGACCACGGCCGCGCAGTCATGGCGGCAGGAGGCGCTCGCCGAGAACTACCGGGAAGTCGCGCAGCTCGGGAAAGACTTTTACGAGCGGCTGGCGAAGTTTGCCGAGCATTTCAACGACATCGGCAAGAGGCTCAACGGTGCCGTGCATGCGTACAACGACGCGGTCGGCTCGTTCGAATCGCGGCTCCTGGTCAGCGCCCGGCGCCTCAAGGATCTGGAGGTCACCGCGGCCCCAGAACTGCTGGCCCCAGAGCCCATCGACACCGTGCCCCGCGCCCTGAAGCAGGCCGGCCTGATGGGGCTCTCCGAAAGTCAATCGAGCAGAGATTCCGAAGGGTCGGCGAGCACTGACCGTGATGTCACGTAATAATTGACGGATGGACTCTGAAGCCGGCGCGGCTGCGCCGGCCGCGTCGAGCGATTTTATCCGTGAGATGGTCGCGGAGGACCTGCGTGCCGGCAAGCACGGCGGACGCGTGCATACGCGCTTTCCTCCCGAGCCGAACGGCTACCTCCATATCGGCCATGCCAAGGCGATCTGCCTGAATTTCGGCGTGGCGGCCGACTTCAGCGGGCTGTGCAACCTGCGGTTCGACGACACCAACCCGGCCAGGGAAGACATCGAGTACGTCGAATCCATCGAAGCAGACGTCCGCTGGCTCGGCTTCGACTGGGAACGCCGGATGTTCTATGCGTCCGACTACTTCGAGTTGATCTACGGGTATGCCGAGCAGCTGATTCGCGACGGCAAGGCCTACGTCGACAGCCTGACGGCCGACGAGATCCGGGAGTACCGCGGCACGCTGACCGAGCCCGGACGAAACAGCCCCTACCGCGAGCGCGCGGTCGAGGAAAGCCTCGATCTGCTGCGGCGGATGCGAAACGGCGAGTTCCCGGACGGGGCGCACGTCCTTCGCGCGAAGATCGACATGGCGTCTCCCAACATGAACATGCGGGATCCGACGCTGTACCGCATCAGGCACGCGGCGCATCACCGCACCGGCGACGCGTGGCGGATCTATCCGACCTACGACTACGCGCACCCGATCTCGGACGCGCTCGAGGGCATCACCCACTCGATCTGCACGCTGGAGTTCGAGGATCACCGGCCGCTCTACGACTGGTGCGTCGACAACCTGCGGGTGGCCGCCAGCGAGTTCAAGTCGAAGCCGCAGCAAATCGAGTTTGCCCGCCTCAACCTGAGCTTCACGATCATGAGCAAGCGCAAGCTGCTCGCGCTCGTGGAGCAGAAGCTGGTGACCGGATGGGACGATCCCCGCATGCCGACGATCGCGGGCCTGCGGCGGCGGGGCTACACGCCAGAAGCCATTCGCGACTTCTGCGCGCGCATCGGCGTCGCCAAGAAGGAAAACGTCATCGACATGGCGCTGCTCGAGCACACCGTGCGCGAAGACCTCAACAAGCGCGCGCCGCGGGCGATGGCGGTGCTGCGCCCGGTGACGGTGGTCATCGAGAACTACCCTGAAGATCGGGTCGAGGAAGTCGAGGCGGTCAACAATCCCGAGGACGCATCGGCGGGCACGCGGAAGCTGCCGTTCTCCCGGACGCTCTTCATCGAGAGAGAGGACTTCATGGAGACGCCTCCGAAGAAGTTTTTCCGGCTCGCTCCGGGCACCGAGGTGCGGCTGCGGTACGCCTACATCCTGAAATGCGAGCGGGTGATCAAGGACGCGTCAGGCACGATCACCGAGCTGCGCTGCACCTACGATCCTGACTCGCTGAATGGGCCGACCGCGACCCGCCGCGTGAAGGGGACGATTCACTGGGTCTCGGCGGCGCATGCCGCGGACGCGGAGCTGCGGCTCTACGATCGGTTGTTTCAGTCGGCCGACCCGGGCGAGGGTGGACAGGATCCGCTGACCGATCTGAATCCCGACTCGCTCGACCGCGTGACTGGCGCCAAGCTGGAGCTGGCGCTGGCGGCGGCGGCGCCGGGCAGCCGATTCCAGTTCGAGCGACAGGGTTATTTCTGCGTCGATCCCGATTCGCGCCAGGGAAAGCCGGTCTTCAACCGCACCGTCACCCTCAAAGACTCGTGGGCGAAAATCACCGCCCGTGGCGCGCAGACCACTCCCTGAGCTGATCCGCGACGGCGATGGCGGTCGGCTCGGTGCGCAGGCGATCGGTCGGCCACGGCAGCCGCCACGTCCAGTTTGCATCGCCGACCGTCGCGGGCTGATTGATCCGGTCGCGCCAGCCAAAGACATCCTGGATCGGCAGGATGAGGATGTCGGACCCCGACGCGTACAGCGTTTCGATCAATGCCTCGTGGAGGGCGTGCGGCGGCGGGTCCGGCACGGCCAGCGCGCGGCCAATGTCCTCGTCCGTCAGGCGGCTGCGCACGGACGGAATCGCCAGCACCGCTTCCCGCTCTTCGCGCGGCGCGCCTTCCCACCAGATCACCATCGGCTCGGTGTCGTGCGTGCCCGATGTCGCGACCGACGAGGAGGGATACGCCACGGGATCCTTGAACGGCTGCCCCGCGACGCTCCACTCGCGCTCCCAGCGGAACACCTTGTAGCCGGGTACTGACAGTCGCGCCAGCGATTCGCGGACGAAATCAGGCACGACGCCGAGATCTTCGGCGATGATCTCGGCGCCAGGCTCGCGCAGGACGCCGAGCACGCGCTCGCCCAGTGCGACCTGCGACGGCTGGTCAGCCGGCGTGAACTGCGGCTCCCCCCCCGCGTGCGGCCGGAAGTAGGTGCGGTAGAAGCCGACAAGATGATCGACCCGGTAGCCGTCGAAGAGATCGGCATTGCGCCTGGCGTGGTTGCGCAGCCAGTCGAAGTCGCGCTCGGCGAGGACATCCCATCGATAGACCGGCAGGCCCCAATCCTGTCCGGTGTCGCTGAACGCATCCGGCGGGACGCCAACCGAGGCGTCCATCCTGAATTCGTCCTGCCGCGCCCAGACGTCCGCGCTGTCGCCGCTGACCATGAACGGCAGATCTCCCAGCAGGGCGACGTCGCCGGCGGCCTCGCGGGCATTGCCCCACTGGTCACCGGCGAGCCACTGCAGGTATTGGCGGTAGAGGATGTCGTCGGCAAGCTCGATACGCGCCTGTTCGAGCGCCTGCGGCTCGCGGTTGCGGAGCGGCTCGGGCCAGTCGGTCCATGCCCGCTCACCATGGCGCGCGTGGAGCGCCCTGAACAAGGCGTAGTCGTCCAGCCACCACGCCTGCTCCGCGATGTAGGCCCGGCATGCCGCGGCCCGGCGCGTGCCGGAGGCCCACTCGATGCTGCGGAAACGCTGGAACGAACGGCGCAGCGCGATCTGCTTGAGATCCCGTACCGCGTCGTAATCGATGCGCGGCGCGATGCGTACCGCGTCGAGGCGCGCGCGCAGCGCGGGTTCGAGCGCCTGTTCGCCGCCAAGCTCCACGAAATCGTCGACGTGATCGAGCGTGATGAATTGCGGGTCGATGGCCATGGCGCTGAGGGCGGAATACGGCGACGAGATCCCGGGCGGCATCTCATTGATCGGCAGCAGCTGCAGCAGCCGCTGCCCCGCCCCGTCAAGCCAATGCGCGGTATCCGCGATGTCGCCGATCTCCCCAATGCCCCAACTGCGCGTGGATGCGAGAGAGAACAGCGGAACGAGTACCCCCGCGCGGCGCGATATCGATCGTGGGCGCGTCATACCGTTACTCGCGGATCTGCAAGGTGAGTGCCGCCGCCTGCCACTTTCATTGCCGTCAGCAATCCGCGAACCGCAGCACGCGCGCGATCGCATCGCGAAACACGGCCGCATCCGGCAACAGGCTGACGACGATGAACGCCTCGCTGCGGAAATCGAAGAAATACCCGGGATGCACCAGCACGTGCTCGCGCTCGAGCAGATCGAGCACCAGCCGCTCTTCGCCTCGCGTCGCCGGTACCCGGATCACCGCCGCCCAACCTCCATCGACGCGTAAGACGTCGCACGCGGGAAATTGGCGGACTGCGTCGCGAAGCGCCTGGAGATTGTCCCTCGTACGGACCTGGATGGCCGTCCGGATCCCGGCACCCTGGCGAAGCAGCTCCGGCAACGCGAGCTGCACCGGCGTGCCGACCGACAGGAAGCTGTCGGCAATCAATTCAAGCGCCGCCAGCGCCGCGTCACGCTGCGCCGGGGGACCGCCCGCCACAATCCATCCCAGCTTCACCTGCGGAAGGCCGACCGATTTCGAAAGACCCGCGAGCGTGAATGAGAGCACGCCTGACTTGGTGGCGATATCGGTCAGCGGCTGCGACTCGTCGAGCGGGTAGTCGGCAAACACCTCGTCAGCCACCAGCGCCCATCCCCGATCGCGGCACACCCCGGAGAGCTGTTCCAATTCGACCGCTGAGATGTAGGACCCGGTGGGATTGTTCGGCGACACGACCAGGATTGCCTTCACGTCGCCGGGCGCCGTGCGCAACTGACCCGCGTCAATCTCCCATCGGCCGTGGTACTCCAGGTCGTACGGCTCGGCGCGGATCCCTTCGAGGCGCGTCAGGTGCTCGAACAGCGGATAGCTGGGTCGCGGCAC
Organism: Candidatus Sulfopaludibacter sp. SbA3; assembly: GCA_945876205.1. GTDB lineage: Bacteria > Acidobacteriota > Vicinamibacteria > Vicinamibacterales > UBA2999 > CANNDT01. Next base: position 15,873 of record CAMCNL010000012.1, on the reverse strand, counting down.
CAGCACGCACTCGCCGGGATTGCAGAGCAGCTTGAACAACCAGCTGTAGGCCTCGCTGGTGCTGGCGGTCAGCGCGATCTGCGCCGGATCGACGTCGACGCCGCGCCGGCGGTGATCGGCGGCAACGGCGGCGCGCGCCGAGGGCAGTCCCAGGGGATGCGGCTCGTACTCGAGCGCCCCCGGCTGCCCGAGCGAGGTCAGGAGCCCCTCCGGATACGGGATGCCCGCGCGCGTCGGATTCGACTCCGTGAGATCGACAATCGCCGTGCCCGCCGCTCGCAGGCCTGCCAGCACACGCGTCAGCTCGTTGGTCTCGGTCTGCGGTGGAAGGCGGCTGGAGAACATCGGCCTGGAAAGTGGCTGGAGAACACCTACAGCGAGGTGAGCTGACGGTCGTGCTGTCCGAACGCCGAGTACTCCAGCATCTGCGCCTCGAGGTCGCAGGGGTACGAGATCTCGACGTCGACGATTTCACCGCCGGCGCCGCGCACGGCCTCGAGGCGCGGCATGACGAATGCCGTGTACGACGGCAGTTGCAGCGCGTCGACGCGCTGCACAATTTCATCACGAAGCGCGGGATCGAAGTGCACGCCGTAGGTCTCGACCAGGAGCCGCGCGCCTTCGTAGTCGCCCTCGCTCTTGATCCGCTGCACCTGGGCGAGAAGCTGGGCGACCCCGGCGCGGAACGCCTGTGCGTCGGTCGTCACGAAATAGGTCTTGCCATCGCGGCTTCGCCGCTCGATCGCCGACGTGTGCGCCATCAACCAGCTGACGATCAGGTGGCGATTCCGCATGTGGTCTTCTTCGATCTGCGTGCCTTCGCGGACACGCCGCAGCTGCAGCAGCGCGTTGCGGGCGTAGTTCTCGTATTCCGCCCTGACAATCTCTTCGTGGCTTGCGGCGTCCACGAGGTCAAGTTCAACCAGCTTCGAATCGGCGACGAAGTAGAGCGCGACGAGATCCGCGCGCGCTTCTTCGATGGCGGAAAAGCATTCCTTGAGGAGGTGGTGCGGCGACGCGGTCACGCCGTCGGCCATGCGGCCGGAACCGTGGCCGATCACCTCGTGCATCTCGGTGGTCAACTCCTGTGAGAAAGCGCCCCAGGTTCGCGCACGCGCAGCCTCGTCGGGAGTCCACGAAAATTCCTCGCGCATCGCCTCCGGTGTCGAGCGCTCGTACGCGTCGTTGACGTTCGACAGCGACACTGACTTGCTGCCGTGCTGCTCGCGGATCGCCTGGTCGTTCGGCAGGTTGATCCCGATCGGCGTCAGCGGGCCCGAGTCGCCGGTCTCGACGACGATATCGATCGCTTTGGCGGTGACGCCACGCACGTCGGGCTTGCGGAACTTCGGCTCCCACGGCATGTGATCCTCGAACCACTTGGCGTTGGCCGCGATCGTCTGGATCTTCCGCGTCTTCTCGGCGTTGACGTAGTAGACCAGCGCTTCCCACGCGCCCTTCGTGCCGCGCGGATCCATGTAGACCTCGACGAATCCGTTGATGGTGTCCACGGGCGAATCCTGGTCGCGTACCCACGCGATGTCGTAGGCGATGCGGTCTTCGTCCTGTCCGGTCTCGTAGAAGCGGATCAATGCCCGCAAGGCCTCGGCCATTGACGAAGTGGCAAACGGCAGCGCGTCCTCGAGGTGGCCGACCAGGCGCCGAATCTCGCCGTCATACCGCCCGCCGATCCGGTAGACCTCCTCGGTCAATCCATCGTCGCCCTTCACGAGCCGCGAGTTGAGCCCGTAACTCTCTTCGAATTGTTCGAGATCACCCATCGTCACGCCCACATACAAGTTATTGGCGCTCGACTCGAGAATGTCCCGGCCGGGCCCGGGCGACTTGTTGGTGACGATGGGGTCGACGAGGGGATCGAAGAACAGCGGCGCGAGCCGATCGACCAGCTGCGCCGGCGTGTCGCCAGGTTCTGGCGGCAGCCGCGCGCCGCGGCCAGCAGCGGCCTTGACGGCCGCGAGCAGCTCGTCGCGGGTCACGGCCAACAGAACCTTGCGCGCCGTGATGTTGTTGTGCGGGCCGGTATTGATCCAGAACAGCTTGGTGTATCGCCGGATCTCCGTGAGCACGCGCGGGTCGACGTCCTCGCCGTGCGTCAGGACCTCCTCCAGCACGCGGCGCATCTCGAGATTATGCGCGTAACGCTGGTCGTAAAAGATGTCCCGGCCAGCCAGCGCCGCGAGGTACAGGTGCCAGACCAGGAGCTTCTCGCGAAGCGCCAGCGATTGGAAGCCGTCGGCATAGACCTGGACCACGGCGACGTCGTCAACCCGTTCGAGCAGATACGGTCGCATTAGATCTCGACGCGCTCCTTGTGCTGGGGGGAGATGGGAGTGGTCCACTTCAATCGTTCGACGACGAGCGCCTTCAATGCATCGAGCGACGCCGGTTCGCCGTGAACCAGATACATCTTGCCGGGAGGGGCCGGGAACGTTCCCAGCCAGCGAAGAATCTCCCCGCGGTCCGCGTGTGCCGACATCGAGTCGATCCTGGCCATGCGCGCGGCCACACGCACCATCTGGCCATGGATCTTGACCTCCGTCGCGCCGTCCACCAGCGCACGGCCCCGCGTGCCGGGGGCCTGATAGCCGACAAACAACACGGTATTCCTCGGGTTGGGCAACGCCGCCGCCAGATGATGGAGTACGCGTCCGCCTGTGGCCATCCCGCTCGCCGAGATGACAATGCCCGGCCGGCGGCTGGCCGTGAGCTTCTTCGACTGCTGCACCGACGCGACCGCCTGGAATCGCGCGGTGGCGAAGACCGCGACCGACTTCTGTGTCGGCCGCATGTCCGCGTCGAGTTCGGCGACGCGGTTCGAGTAGAACCGCAGCGCCTCGGTCGCCATCGGACTGTCGACGTACACCGGCTGCGCGGGAATGCGATGCTCCTGCTCCAGCCGCCGCACCCAGTACAAGAGCTCTTCGACGCGTCCGATCGCGAACGACGGGACGATCAGCCTTCCGCCGCGCCGCACCGTGTCGCGAATGACCTCGGCAAGCTGTTCCCCCTGGTCATCAACAGGGTGATCGCGGTCACCGTATGTCGACTCCACCAGCGCGACGTCGACGCTCGTGGCGTCGGAGGGGTCCTGCAGAACCGGGCGGTTGTAGCGGCCAAGGTCGCCGCCGAAAAGAATGCTGCGCCCGTGCGCGAGCCGAACCACGACGTAGGCCGCTCCGAGCAGATGGCCGACCGGAATGAATTCCGCGGTGATCCCCGGCGCGACTTCAATCGCGCGCTGATATCCCATCGGCTGCAGCTGCGTGAGCGCGCGCGACGCGTCCGGCTCCGTATAGAGAGGGAGCGCGGGGTGGTGCTTGGAATATCCGTGCTTGTTCGCCTGGCGCGCGTCCTCTTCCTGGATGCGGGCTGAATCGGGCAGCACCAGACGGCAGAGATCCGCGGTGCCGGCCGTGCAGAAGGCGCGCCCCCGGAATCCCTGCGCCACGAGGCGGGGCAGATATCCGACGTGATCCAGGTGCGCATGGGTCAGGACGACGGCGTGAATCGAGCTGGGAGGCACCGGGAACTCTTCCCAATTTCGCAGGCGCAGCTCCTTGAGGCCTTGAAACAGCCCGCAGTCGAGCAGCACTCGGGTACCGTCGTGTTCGAGCAGGTACTTGGAGCCGGTCACGGTCCGCGCGGCGCCGAGAAACGTGAGTGTCGCCAACACCCTGAACATATCAGAGGCGCGGAGGCGATCTGCTAATCTGACGCAATGGCTTCACGATTTGCCGCGTTCCTGGCCATAGGCCTCCTCAGCCTCACGGCCTCCCTCGGGGCGCAGGCGCCGCAACGCGGACTGACCGTCGACCTCATCTACGACCCGCAGGCACGCATCAACTTCAGCGGCACCGCGTCCCCCGACATCACCTGGCTCGACGCCGACAGCTACCTGGTCGCGCCGCGCGCGGAACGGGGCGGTGTCGAATGGCTGAAGGTTGACGCGGTCTCCGGCCGGACGGCGCCCTTCTTCGATCAGTCGCGGATGCAGGCCGCGCTCGCGGCCATTCCCGGCATGTCGCGAGACGAGGCGTCGCGCATGGCGCGGTCCAGCGACTTCACGCTCAACGCCGCGCGCACGGCGGCGCTGTTCACGATCGACGATGACCTGTATTCCTACGACATCCCCTCCAACCGCGCGGTGCGCCTGACCGCCGCTGCGGGAGCGGAGGAGGAAGCGACGTTCAGCCCAGACGGCCGCCGGGTCGCGTTCGTGCGCGGCAACAACCTGTATCTCGTCGACGTCGCGTCGCTGCGCGAACAGGCGGTGACGACCGACGGTGGTAAGGAGATCCTGAACGGCAAGCTCGATTGGCTGTACCAGGAGGAGATCTACGGGCGCGGACGGTTTCGCGCCTACTGGTGGAGCCCCGATTCCACGCGCGTCGCATTTCTGCAGCTCGACGAACGCCCGGTTCCGGAGTACACGGTCGTCGACCACATCCCGTATCGCCCTGAGCTCGAGGTCACCGACTATCCGAAGGCTGGCGACCCCAATCCGACGGTGCGGCTCGGCCTCGGTGGCACGACCGGCGGCGCACCGTCGTGGGTCGATCTCTCGTCCTACGCCGCCGGCGACTTTCTCATCGTCAACGTTGGCTGGGCGCCGGGCGGGCAGATCGTGTTCCAGGTGCAGGACCGCGAGCAGACGTGGCTCGACCTGAATGTCGCCGACCCCGCGTCCGGCCGGCCGCGCAAGGTGCTGCGCGAGACGACGAAGGCGTGGGTCAACGAGAACGGGAATCCGGTCTGGTTGAAGGACGGCTCGTTCCTGTGGTTCAGCGAGCGCAGCGGATTCAAGCACCTGTACCAGTACCGGCCTGACGGCACGCAGGTTCGCCAGGTGACGAGCGGCCGGTGGGACGTGCGCACACTCTACGGCGTGGATGAAACGTCGCGGGCCGTGTATTTCAGTTCCGGCGCCCGGCGTCACATCGATACCGACATCTACCGGATCGGATTGGACGGCGGTGCGATGACGCGCCTCTCCCGTACCGACGGAACGCATTCGGCGAGCTTCAATCCGGCGTACACGCGTTACATCGATCGCTGGAACGACGTCACGACGCCGACGCAGGTGCGCCTGCACAGCGCCGATGGCGCGGAGGTGCGAGTGATCAGCGCCAATCGCGTGCAGGCGCTCTCGGACTTCTCGCTGTCCAAGCCTGAGTTCGTCGAAGTGAAAGCGCGCGACGGCTTCGTGATGGACGGCATGATCATCAGGCCGGCCGACTTCGACCCGTCGCGCCGCTATCCGGTGTATCAGCTCACGTACGCGGGGCCGACGGCGGCGGTGGTGAGAAATGAATGGGGTGGCTCGACCTACCTGTTCCACCAGCTGCTCGCGCAGCACGGCGTCGTCGTCTGGTTGCTCGATAACCGCAGCGCCAGCGGCAAGGGCGCCGAGTCACAGTGGCCGGTGTACGGGAACTTTGGCGAGCACGAGCTGCGCGATCTCGAGGACGGCGTCACCTGGTTGAAGGGGCAGCCGTACATCGACCCAACCCGTATCGTGCTCAGCGGCTGGAGCTTCGGCGGCTTCATGACGGCCTACGCGCTCACGCACAGCACGAGCTGGTCCGCGGGCATCGTCGGCGCCCCCGTCACCGATTGGCGTGATTACGACACGGTCTATACCGAGCGGTACATGAAGACGCCGGAGCACAACGCCGACGGGTATCGAAAGAGCGCGCCGCGGTTTGCCGCCGCGAATCTTCATGGACGCATGCTGCTGCTGCACGGCACGATGGATGACAACGTGCACATGCAGAACTCGGTGCAATTCATTTACGAGCTCGAGCAAGCGGGAAAGTCGTTCGAGATGATGCTCTATCCACAATCGCGCCACGGCATCGGCGATCCGCGGCTCAACCTGCACCTTCGACAGACGATGTTCGACTTCGTGATGCGGACGGTGGGACCAGATACGCGGCCGAGTGGCGTGACGGCACGGCAGGCGCCGTGACCTTGCTCGACTCGCTGCGGTCTGCCAACAGCGTCATCGCGGCCGAGCTCCGTCCCCCGCGGGCGGAGCTCGACTCGAGTGAAGGCATGGACGCGTGGATCGACATGTACCACGCGGTCAAGTCGCTCACGCGGCAGGACGTCGCGGTGTTTCTCACCGACAGCGCCGTCGGCACCGAGGAGGAACACAACCTGCGGCATCTCGTCACGAATCTTGGACGCGATGCGCCGCGCGATCACGTCGTCCCGTTTCTGACGACCAAGCATTCGCTCGACTTCTGTCTCGGGTACGCCGAGCAGGCGTGGCAGGACGGGTTCCCCGCGCTCGTCGTCCTCGGCGGCGACAAGAGCGTCGGCCGTCCGCGGTGCGTGAACCATGCGTGGGAGCTGCGCCGCGAAATCCGGGCGCGTGAGCCGCGGCTGAACCTGGGCGGCTGGGCCAATCCCTACGGCGACGCGTCGCACCAGGTGGATTACCTGTCAGACGAGGCGTTCACGGCCGAGTTCTATCTCACGCAGATCGTCAGTCACCTGGACGTGGCGCCAGTGGAGCGCTTCGTCAACGAGGCGCGCCGGCGCGGGCTCGATCACCTGCCGGGGATGTTCGGGGTGTTCTATTACCGCAGCGCCAATCCGAAGACACTGGGAGTGTTGAGTCAGTTCCTGCCGGTACCGGTTGAGCCACTCGCGGCTGAGTTCGCCGCGGGCGCTACGCCGATCGAGGTGTGCGCGCGGACGCTGCGAGCGATGATGGACATCGGCGCGCGCCACTTCTACATCAGCAACCTGCCGCTCCTGAGCGCAGCTTCAACGCTCAACGCCATCCTCGAACGCGTCGGAGCGCTCGCGTAAGGGCCCACGGTTGCACGGGCGGGTCCGCTTGCCCCAGCCACCCAGCTACCGAGCGACCCAGCTACTTGAGATGCCGCCCACCGTCGACGCGGAGGGTCTCGCCCGTGATGAAGTCGCTTTCGGCCAGGGCGATCACGGCCTTCGCGATCTCTAACTCTCCACCCCAACGACCCACCGGCGTGGCGCGCTCCACGCTGGCAAAGTCCTCGTCAGTGGTCCCCTCAGGCGCAACGATCGGCCCGGGGGCCACCGCGTTCACCAGAATCTGATCGGCCGCGAGCTCGAGCGCGAGGGCCTCGGTCAGCGCGATCACGCCGGCCTTCGCGACGTAGTACGGGAGGTAGCCGACATACCGCGGACGCCCGCTGCGCGCGACCCAGTCTGAGAAGTTGATGATGCGGCCGCCGCGAAGCCGCCGCATGTGGGGCACGGCGGCCCTGGCGCACAGCCAGACGGCGCGAAGGTCCACGGCCATCTGGGTGTCCCAGTCGGCGACTTCCAGCGAATCCATCGCTTTGTGCTGGTAGACCGACGCCATGTTGACGAGGACGTCGAGGCGTCCCAGGGCCGCCACCGCCTCCTCGACCACCCGGTCGCCGGCGTCAGGCTGCTGCAAATCCGCCTGCAGAACGACCGCGCGCCGGCCCAATTCGCGTACCGCACCGGCCGTTTCGTCGGCTTCGGTGCGGGAGGTTCGATAGACCAGCGCGACGTCGGCGCCGCGCCGTGCCAGCTCGGTGGCCACGACCGCCCCTATGCGTTTGCCTCCGGTAATCAGAGCGACCCGGTCAGTCAGTTCCATGTCACACCGCGAAAGACCTTTCGCCGTCCGTAAGTCGATCCAGGCGGAATCGACCGTATCCCGTTGATCCTACTCGCGGGTGGCATTGGTCTGCTTCCTGCTGCGCCTTCCGCGCCTCTATCCCTCGACCAAGGAGATAACCACGATGAGAACGATTTTCGGGAGTTGTGTCGGCGTCGCCGCCTTCTCCCTGCTGCTATCCGCACCCGTATCCGCCCAAGTGGTCACCCTGAAAGGCACATTGAGCGGCGGCGAAGAAACGCCGGCCGTCGTCGTGACCGGTGCCGTCGGAACGGTCGAAGCGAGTGTGGACACCGAAGCCCGCGAGATTTCGGTCACCTTGCGGGTTTTCAACATCCCGGCGACGTCACCGACGACGGCCGGTCATTTCCACGTCGGTCCAAAGGGCGGCGGTGGCCCGGTGGTGCTCAACTTCCCCTCGTCGATCGCCGGCAGGACCGGTGACTTCACGATGACGTTCCGCCTGGGTGCGTCGAGTCTCGTGCCGCGCGCAGCGCAGGGCATCAACACCATCGATGACATGATCCAGGCGATGGTGGCCGGCAACGCCTATGCCAACGTCCACACCAGCGCCAACCCGGGCGGCGAGATTCGCGGACAGCTCAGCCTCGCCACCACGCCGTAGGCTCGCCACGCTGAAGCTCCGGCGCGGCCAGCAAGCCCGCCGTGCGGCCCGTCTGCGCTACGATCCCTCCCGTGGCGCAAACGGGCCGCTTTTTTCTCGCCGCGGTGCTCACCGCGACCGCTGTCTTCGCGTACGACGCCACGCTCGACCGTCGATCGATCGAGGAAGCGATGGCAATTGGCCAGTCGCGCATCGAATCGCTGCGCGTGCGGTTTCACCAGGCCTACCGCATCCCGGTCGGCCGGGCCCCGGTTGACTACATCGAGGTGATCACGCCGTTCCGCCGGATCGAGGTGGAAGCGGAGACGCGCGCCCGCAACGGCAACCGCTCGCTCAGTCAGCGTGAGGCGCTCGACATCCTCGCCGCCGCGCCCGAGCAAGTGGAGTTTTTCGTCGAGCTGACCTTTCACCCGCAGAACACCTACATCGGGGTGCCTCAATACGACGTCAGGCTCGCACTGACCGGCCGTGGAGGGACGCAGCCGATTGAGCCGCGCAACATCGAACGGTTTCCCCGCTACGGCGCGCGCGTGGCTGGCTTGCCGCTGCCATTTCCCGCCGCTCCGGCAGTGCCGCGGCAGAGCGAGCCGGTGCAAGGCGGCACACTCGCCGCGCGATTCGACGCGCGACTGCTGGACCGCAATGGAGTGTACGAGGTGATTGTGAGCGAGGCGGGGAAAGAAATCGTGAGGGCGCGGAGCGATCTCCGCGCCCTCCGGTAATCGACGTCTTACGAAAGCACCTTGACGACGACACGACGGTTCTGCGCGCGGCCCGCGCGGGTGTTGTTCGGCGCAACCGGCTTGTCTTCGCCGTAGCTGATCACGTTGATCTTGTGCAGCGGAATCTGGTGCTGCTCATAGAGGTACCGCTTCACGGATTCGGCGCGCTCCATACCGAGCTTTTCGTTGAGCTCCTTGCCGCCGACGTTATCGGTGTGGCCTTCGATCTCGATGTAGACGAGCTTGGGGTCGGTCTTGAGTGACGTGACGACCTGGTCGAGGCGCATCTTCGCTTCATCCGGAAGCACCGTCTGGCCGAACCTGAAGTTGCCCTGATCTTCGCTGAGCGTCACTTCGTAGACCAGCTTCCGGGTGGCTGCGACGTCCGCGGCAACGGCGTCCACGCGCGTGCCGACGGCCCTCGCGTTGGCGTTGGCCGCATCAGCAGCCGTCTGCGCCTGACCGGCGGCGCCGCGCGCCTCCGCGGCTGCCTTGCCAGCCGCTTCGGCCTTCTGATCGACCGAGCCGATGCGCGCCTCGTTCTGTCCGATGCGCTCCTGCGCCTTCTCGACGGTTCCGCTGACCGTATCGACCTTTGAATTGACGTTGCCCACTTCCGTACGCACGAACTTCTTCGTGGCGCACGCCGGGGCGACCGCGACCGCAAGCGCCAGGACTGACGCCGTGAATAGACTCTTCCGCATGGTGTACTCCTCCAACGTGATTGCCGTAACGTTTAATTACTCGATCGCGCCGGACCCGAGATGTAGCCGCTCCGCGCATGAACGATCAGGTTTTTCTTCCGCGTGCGAATTTCGAGCGGGTGCCAGCCAGGGCGCGTCCCGGGCTCGAAGGTGATGAGGTATTGATGTCGCAATTCCAAAAACAGATCCTGCAAGGCCTCGATGGTGTGGATGGGCTCACTGGCCACCCGCATGTCGCCGCCGGTCCATCGCGAGAGATCGGCGAGCGTGGCAACCGACGCGGCTGCGCCGTCGGTTTGAATGACGGCGAACTCGCCGCCAGGATGATCGGCTGGATTGACGACGGTGAGCAGGTAGACGGGAACGTCGATCGAGCTGGCGATGCCCGAAACCTCCGGAGCCGTCATTCGGCTGCCGGTGTCGACGCCGTCAGTGATCACGAGGAGTGCGCGATGATGGTTGCCGCGTTCGGCGACGGCCTTCGCCGCCGCGCCGATCGCGTCAAACAGCGATGTCATCCCCCACGGCTTGCCCTCGAGGCTCAGGCGGCGGACGCGATCGAGATCGGTCGTGAACGAGACGACTTCTTCCAGCTTTGAATCGAACGTGAAGAGAGCGGCTTCGTCGCCGCCGGGCCGCAGGTTGCCGATCGCGATGTTGACGGCGTGGCGGGCGCGGTCCATGTTGCCCCCGACGGCCATGCTGCCGCTGATATCGAGCAGCACCGCGAGGCTGAGCGGCGAGTCGCCTGCATAAAAGTCACGGATTTCGATGGGCGCGCCGCTGTCGATCACCTGGAAATCTGATTTCTTGAGATCGCGGATGACGCGGCCGCGGCCGTCGCGCACGGCGGCACTGACGGTGACGACCTCAACGGCCGCACGAAAGGTGATCTGAGATTCCCCCTCCTGGGCGCTGGCCACAGAAATCGTCTCCGCGAGGAAGATCGCGGTCAGCACGAGGGGAGCTAACCTACGCCGCTTCACGCCGGGGATCACTTCAATGGCCTTGCCAGACGTTCATCATAAGAATATCAATGATTTATGGGGATCCATTGTTGATTGGGCGAACCAAGCCGTCCAGCGTAGTGTAAGTATTACATGATTTACAGTAGAGCTATGTAAGACCAGCGCGCTCGCGCCGACGTGTAAGATGAGGAAAATGCCGACGTCCAGGACCGCGCGTCCGATCCCGGTGGCTGCCCGCGTCAACCGCTTCTCCTACGCCATCCGCAACATCGTCACGGAGGCCAAGGCGGTCGAGGCCCGCGGCATGCGCGTCCGGTACCTCAATATCGGCGACCCGGTCGCGTTCGGCTTCCAGACGCCGCTTCATCTCGTCGAAGCCGCCACGCGCGCGATGCGCGACGGCCATAACGGATATCTCCCGTCCGCCGGAATTCCGGAGGCGCGCGAGGCCGTGGCTGCTGACTACCGCTCGCGTGGCGTGGCGATGACGGCCGAACGCGTCCTCATTACCACCGGCACATCCGAGGCGATCGATCTCGCGCTCAACGCGCTCGTCGACGAAGGCGATGAAGTGCTCGTGCCGTCGCCGACCTATCCGCTCTACACGGCGGTCATGGCGAAGATCAACGCACAGCCGAGGTACTACCGCACCGATCCGGATCGCGAGTGGCAACCCGACATCGAGCACCTTCGGAGCCTGATCACGCCCAGGACGCGCGTGCTGGTGATCATCGATCCGAACAATCCCACGGGTGCCGTCTATCCGCCGCCCGTGCGCCGCGCGATGCTGGCGCTCGCTGAAGAACATAACCTCACGATCGTCGCCGACGAGGTCTACGGTGAGCTCGGCTTCGACGGTCCGGTGCCGCTGCTCGGGACGATTGATCCCGACGCGCCGATCATTTCTCTGTCGAGTCTCTCCAAGGCCTACCTCGCGCCCGGCTGGCGCACGGGATGGCTGACCGTCTCTGCCACGCCGCGGCTCGACGACGCACTCGCGGCGATGAGAAAGCTTGCCGACGGCCGGCTGTGCAGCCCCGGACCGATGCAATACGCCGTCGCGGCGGCGTTGAACGGCGACCGGTCGCACCAGGTCGCATTCCGGGCGGCGCTCGCCGAGCGCGCGCGGATCACCACCGAGTCGCTCAACGCGATCCCGGGAATCAGCTGCGTCGCCCCGCGAGCGGCCTTCTACGCCATGCCGGCGGTGTCACTTCCGCCGGGACGCACGGATGAAGATTACGTGCTCGCGTTGCTGCGCGAGACCGGCATTCTCTGTGTCTATGGCTCGGGTTTTGGTGTGGCCCCCGAGCGCGGCACCTTCCGCATCGTCTTTCTCGCGAACCCGAAGGAGCTGGAGTCGATCTATGCGGACATCGGGGCATTTACGCGCGACTACCTGCAGCGGGATCATCGATAACCGTCACTCGTGACGACACGAACCGACACGCCGCGGGCGCTCATTCGCTACGCTCTCGTCGGCCTGACGGTGACGGTTGCCGTTGTCTGGGCGCTCTACCTCACGCGCGACGCCATCCTTCTGGTCTACGTCAGCGCGCTGGTCGCGATTGGGCTGTCACCACTGACAGCGTCCCTCGAGCGAAGGAAGCTGCCTGGTAGATCGAAGCCAATGCCGCGATGGGCCGCGATTCTCATCATCTACGCGTGCTTCATTGGCGTGCTTGTTGGTGTCGGGTTGCTCATCATCCCGCCGCTGGTGGAACAGGCGCGCGGCCTCTGGGCAGCGTTTCCCGACATGCTGCACCAGGCGCAACAGTGGCTGATCGATCGCGGCTTGCTCAGCCGCGAACTGTCGTTCCGTGAGGCCGTTCAGCAAGCGCCCGGGGGCGGCACCGACGCGGTCGGCACCATCGTCTCCGCGGTCTGGGGACTGGTTGGCGGCGTGTTCGGCGTCATCACGATTCTCATCCTGGCGTTTTACCTGCTGCTCGAGTCCAACGCGATCGTCAGCTCGTTTGTCTGCATGTTTCCGCGGCGCGAGCGGGCACGCGTTGAAGAGGCGTCGCTCCAGGTCTCACACAAGGTCAGCGCGTGGCTCGGTGGGCAGCTCCTGCTTGGCGGGATCATCGGCACGAGCGCCGCGATCGGATTGTTCTTCCTGGGTGTGCCGTACTTCTACGTGCTGGCGTTGATTGCCGGCATCGGCGAGCTCATCCCGATCGTCGGCCCGATCCTCTCGGCCGTGCCGGCGGTCGCCGTGGCCTTCACGGTGTCGCCGACGATGGCGCTGGGCGTGGCGGTGTTCTTCTTCGTGCAGCAACAGCTCGAGAATTACGTGCTCGTGCCGAAGATGATGTCGCGGCAGGTCGGCCTCAACGCGAGCTTCGTGATCATCGCGTTGCTGTTCGGCGGATCGCTGCTCGGCATTGTCGGCGCGATTCTCGCGATCCCGACGGCCGCGATCCTCCAGGTGCTGTTCGAAGAGGCCGTGCCGGACGCCTCCTCGACCGACTGATGCAGCGCGCCTCCCACGCGCTGGCCGCGTACATCGTCATCACGATCGCCGCGACCTGGCCGCTCGCCCTCGGTCTCGGGCGTGACATCGCCTGGGATCTGGGGGATTCCGTGCTGGTCACGTGGATCCTGGCGTGGGACTGCGAGCAATTCCGCGCGATCCTGGGCGGCGATTTCTCGCGCCTCGCCACTTTCTTCGACGCCAACATCTTCTATCCGGCGCCGCTGACGCTGGCGTATTCCGAGCACCTGATTCCGCAAGCCCTTCAGATTTTTCCGGTCTACCTGGTCACCGGGAACCCGATCCTCTGTTACAACCTCGCCTTCCTCTCGACGTTCGTCCTCTCCGGTCTGGGCATGTATCTTCTCGTGCGTGAGCTGACCGGCAACGCGCTCGCTGGTTTCATCGCCGGGCTGGTCTTCGCCTTCGCGCCGTACCGCGTGGCGCAGTCGTCTCACATGCAAGTGTTGTCCGCGCAGTGGATGCCGTTCGTCTTCTACGGTCTCACGCGCTATTTCGAAACGCGGCGAGTCCAGCCTCTCGCATGGGCATCCGTCGCGCTCGTGGTGCAGAACCTCTCGTGCGGCTACTACCTGCTCTTCTTTTCTCCGTTTGCCGCGATCTATGCGCTGTGGGAGGTCTGGCGGCGCGGCCTGCTCCGCGATCGACGCACCTGGATGATGTTGTGCGGGGCCGGCGCCCTGGTGGCGGTGGTTACGGCGCCTTTCCTCCTCCCTTACGCGGCACTTCGCAATGAAGTGTGGGGAGCGCGCACGATTGCCGAGGTGTCGCGCTTCTCCGCGGACGTCTACTCGTACGCCACCGCCTTCTCCGAGCAGCGTATCTGGGGCCGGCTGGTGCACGCGTACCCCAAGGCCGAAGGCGAGTTGTTTCCCGGGGCGGTGCCGCTGCTGCTGGCGCTCGCCGGCATCGTGTTGTGGGGAAACCCAGGCTCGCCGCGCCGAAGCCGCGAAACGGCGAAGGCGGGGCCCGCCCCACGATGGTTGGTCACGACGCTTGCGGCTCTTGCCGTGCTCCATGCGACCGGCGCCGTCATCGCCATCGTCATGCGCCGCGTCACCATTGACTTCTGGCTCTTCGAGGTGCGTCTTGGCAACGTCAGCCAGTTGCTGCTGCGTGCGGCCATCCTGCTTGGGCTGGTGCTGCTGTTGTCGCCGGACGCTCGCGCGCGCGCCGCGGCTTTCATGAAGTCTCGCGGATTCTTCGTGTGCGCGCTCGTTGCTGCGTGGTGGCTCTCACTTGGACCGTCACCGGCCGCGTTAGGGCGTCCTCTGGATCTGGCGTCGCCGTACCTGTTGCTCTACGAATACGTGCCTGGATTTGGCGGGCTTCGCGTGCCGGCGCGCTTCGCGATGATTGTGGCGTTGATGCTCTCGGTGCTGGCGGGGTACGGCGCCGCATGGTTCGCCACGCGCCGCTGGGGACGATTCCTCCTCGCCGCCTGTGCGCTTGCGTTTCTCGCCGAGGCGACGAGCCTGCCCTTTACTGTGAACGGCATGGGCGAGACGAGGCGATACAACCTGCCCGAGGCCCGTCTCTATCGCCCAGCCCGTGCGCCCGCCATCTACAAGGAAGCCGCGCGGCTGCCCGCCGACAGCGTCCTGGTCGAACTACCGCTCGGCTATCCCGACTTCGATCTGCGCGCGATGTATTACTCAATCGTCCATCACCGCCCGATCCTGAATGGGTACAGCGGTGTCTTTCCGTTGAGTTACGGCCGCCTGACGTTTGCACTGAGCGAGCTGCCCCGCCATCCGGAGTTGTCACTCGACGCGCTGCGCCAGGGGGGCGCGACGCATGCGATTGTCCACGAGGGCGCGTTCCTGGACACGGAAGGCACGGATACCTCCGCGTGGTTGCGCCGGCTTGGCGCCAGGGAAGTGTTCCGGAACGGCACGGACGTGCTGCTGACGGTGCCGCGCTAAAGGTGGTACGCCAGTTGCCGTTGTCTCTATCAGGGACGTATGGCACAAGCGGCGTACTTAGACCCCGGCTCAGTTTTCGGCAACCCGCTGCCGAAAAAGTGGAACCTGCGACTCCGCCGATCGCTTCTTGGCGATGTGGCCATTGTCGTCTTCCTGCTGGCGCAGATTCTTGACGGCATCTTCACCTACGTCGGTGTCAGCACCTACGGCCTTGCCGTTGAAGCGAACCCGCTGATTGCTGGTCTGATGGCGTCGTTTGGACACGGCACCGCGCTCGTGGGCGCCAAGAGTGTCGCGGGTGCACTCGGCGTCTGCCTGCATTTGCGTGAAATTCACGCGGCCGTTGCGTTGCTGGCGGGTTTCTACCTGGCGGTCGCGATCGTCCCCTGGGTGGCGATCCTGTTGATGTAGCCTGCGGCCCGTCGTGTTGATGTAGCCTGCGGCCCGTCGTGTTGTTGTAGATATGCAGGCCCGTCGTGTTGTTGTAGATATACTGGCGCAATGCGCCAGGATCCCCTCGGATTCCTCGCCGACGAGCTGAATTCCCTTCGCGCGCAGGGCCTCTTCCGGCGCCTGCGCGTGCTCGATGGAGAGCAGGCGGCGCGCACGTCCGTCGATCACCGCTCGGTCGTCAATCTTTCCTCGAACAACTATCTCGGCCTCACCACGCACCCGGTGCTTCGTGAGAAGGCGATCGAGGCGACGCGCCGGTTCGGCGTCGGCTCCGGATCGGTGCGCACCATCGCCGGCACCATGGACATCCACATGG
>CAMCNL010000011.1 GCA_945876205.1 Candidatus Sulfopaludibacter sp. SbA3 | reverse complement strand
GCTGAGTCTACCTCACTACTCCTCTCGCGTAGAATGCCTGTTCGTGCGTGTCCTTCTAGTCGTTGTCGTGTCGCTCCTGTCAGTTGCCGCGCGGGCCGACGCGCAGCCGACCTATCCCTATCTGCGGATCATCGCGCCGGCCGCCCCCGGCGGCGGGTGGGATCAGACCGCGCGCGTGATGCAGCAGGTGCTGCAGCAGACCGGCATCGTCCGTACCGCGCCGGTGGAAAACATTCCGGGCGCTGCCGGCACCATCGGGCTGGCGCGCTTCATCGGCGCTGAGCGGGGCAATGGCGACGCCGTCATGATCTCCGGCCTCATCATGCTCGGCGGCATCGTCACCGACCGGTCGCCGGTGACGCTGCATGACGTCACGCCGATCGCGCGGTTGACCGCTGAATACGAAGTCATCGTCGTGCCGTCCGCCTCGCGGCTCCAATCCTTCGCCGATTTCCTCGTCGCCTTCAAGGCGCAGCCCGAATCGATCTCCTGGGGTGGCGGCTCTGCCGGCGGGAGCGATCAGATCATCGCCGGCCTGATCGCGGATGCGGTGGGCGTGGCGCCTTCCCGGGTGAACTACATCGCCTACTCCGGCGGCGGCGAAGCGCTGACCTCGATCGTCGGCAACCAGGTGACGGTGGGCGTCAACGGGCTCGCGGAGCTGCTGCCGCAGATCCAGGCGGGAACGGTGCGCGCGCTCGCCATCTCGAGCGCCGAGCGGGTGCCTGGCGTCGATGTGCCGACGCTGCGCGAGCAGGGTCTCGACATCGAGTTCGAGAACTGGCGGTCAGTGGTGGCACCACCAGGCATCAGTGACGCGGATCGGGCCAAGCTCGAACAGGCGATCGACGTCATGGTCCACTCCGGACAATGGAAGGACGCGCTGACGCGCTACAAGTGGATCGACCGTTACCTCGCCGGCCCGCCGTTCGCCGAGTTCGTCGATCGCGAAGAGACGCGGGTGCGCGACATCCTGCGGAAGTTCGGCACCGGCACCGAGGAGGGTGAGACGACGCTCACGTCGGCGGGGCCGTACCCGATGTTCGTGCTCGCCGGGCTGCTGATCTTCGGCTTCGTTGCGGTGATCGATCTACGGTCTGCTGCCGCCTTCATCGACCCGAAAGCCTCCATGGCTCCAATTGCCTGGCTCGCGGCGGGCATCCTCGCGCACCTGCTGCTGGCCGAGCGCGGCGGGTTCGTGATCGCCTCGGCCGCGCTCTTCTGGTTTACCGCGCGCGCCTTCGACAAGACGCACCCGGCGCGCGACGCCGCGTTCGCGGTGGCCATCTCGGTCGCTGCGTATCTGCTGTTTGCGAAAGTGCTGCAGCTCTCGCTGCCAGCAGGGGTCCTGGCCGGATGGTTGTAGGCGGCGGCGTCCGGTGACCGAAACCTTACACGCGCTCGCCGCCGGCTTCGCCAACGCGATGACGCTGACGCACCTGATGTGGGCGTTTGTCGGCGTCACGCTCGGCACGGCGGTCGGCGTGCTCCCCGGCATCGGGCCGGCGATGACCGTCGCGGTGCTGCTGCCGGTCACCTTCAGCCTCGATCCGATCAGCGCCTTCATCATGTTCGGCGGCATCTACTACGGCGCGATGTACGGCGGATCGACGACCAGCATCCTCCTGAACACGCCCGGCGAAACCGCGTCGATTGCCACCGCCATCGACGGCCATATGATGGCGAGAAATGGACGCGGGGCGGCGGCGCTCACGACCTCGGCGATCGGATCCTTCGTCGCCGGCACGCTGGCCACCATCGCGCTGACGTTCGTCGCGACGCCGCTGGCGAGGATGGCGTTGCGCTTCGGGCCGGCGGAGTACTTCGGCCTGACCGTGCTGGCGTTCACGGCCGTGGCCGCGTTGCTCGGCGCGTCGGTCGTCCGCGGACTCTTCAGCCTCTTTCTCGGGCTGGCGTTGGGACTGGTCGGGATCGATCAGCTCACCGGCGAAGCGCGCTTCTCCTTCGGCATCCCGCAGCTGCTCGACGGCATCGACGTCGTGATCCTGGTCATCGGCCTCTTCGCGGTGGGGGAGACGATGTTCCAGGCCTGGCGGTTTGGCCGCGACGAGATCGTCGCGGTGACGCTGCAGGATTACACCGGCATGAGCCGCGAAGACTGGCGGCGCTCGTGGAAGCCGTGGCTGCGCGGCACGGCGATTGGCTTTCCGCTCGGCGTGCTGCCAATCGGCGGCACGGTGATCCCGACGTTTCTCTCGTACATGACCGAGAAGCGCCTGAGCGACCATCCCGAAGAGTTCGGCAAGGGCGCGATCGAAGGCGTGGCGGGCCCTGAGGCGGCCAACAACGCCGCCGCGGCGGGCGTGCTGGTGCCGCTGCTGACGATGGGATTGCCCTCGTCGGCGACGGCGGCGGTGCTGCTCGCGGCCTTTCAGCAATACGGACTCCAGCCGGGGCCCCTGTTGTTTTCGGCGCGCCCCGACCTGGTCTGGACGCTGATTGCCAGCCTCTACATCGGCAACGTCATGCTGCTCGTCCTCAACCTGCCGCTCGTCGGCGTGTGGGCGCGCGTCATGCTCGTGCCGCGGCCGCTGCTCTTCGGCGGCATCCTGGTACTGGCATCGCTGGGCGCGTATAGCCTGAACCGGTCGATACTCGACCTGATGATCCTCTACGGCGTCGGCGCGATCGGCTGCGTCATGCGCGTGTATGACTTTCCGCTCGTCCCGGCGGTGCTCGGCCTGGTGCTCGGTCCGCTCTCGGAGCAGCAGTTCCGCCGCGCCCTGGCCATCAGCGAGGGCGACATGACGGTCTTCGTCACGCGCCCGATCTGCGCCACGCTCCTGGCCCTCGCCGTCGTCGTGCTTCTCGGTCCTCGCCTGTTGCGGCGATGGACGGTCCCCGATGCGCCATCAGCGGTATGACCTGCTCGTCATCGGCGGCGGCAACGCCGGCCTCTGCGCCGCGCTGACCGCCCGGCAGGCGGGCGCGAGCGTCCTCGTCCTGGAGTGCGCGCCGCGTCACTTCCGCGGCGGCAACAGTCGTCACACCAGGAATTTCCGCTGCGCGCACGGCGCGCCGACCGACATCCTGACCGAGGCGTACCTCGAGGACGAGTTCTTCAAGGACCTCCTGCGCGTGACGGCCAACCAGACCGACGAGCCGCTGGCGCGCATGGCGATCCAGCGATCCGCCGGATGTCCCGAGTGGATGCGGCAGTTCGGCGTGCGCTTCCAGGCCTCGCTCCGCGGCACGCTGCACCTGTCGCGGACCAACGCGTTCTTTCTCGGCGGCGGCAAGGCGCTGCTCAATAGCTATTACGCGGCGGCGGAGCGGCTCGGTGTGGAGATCGAGTACGACGCCGAAGTGGTGGCGCTCGACCTTCGCGACGGCGAGTTCCAGAGCGCCTCGGTCGTCATCAACAACCAGACACAGATCGTGCGCGCACAGGCGGCGGTCATCGCCGCCGGAGGCTTCGAGGCCAACATCGGCTGGCTGCGCGAGATCTGGGGCGAGGCGGCCGACAACTTCATCGTCCGCGGCACGCCCTACAACACCGGCACGATGTTGAAGTTGATGCTCGACGCGGGTGCCGAGCCGGTCGCCGACCCGCACGCCTGCCATTCGATTGCGCTCGATGCCCGCTCCCCGAAATTCGACGGCGGCATCGTCACGCGCCTCGACTGCCTGCCGCTCGGGATCGTCGTGAATGAGCATGCCGAGCGTTTCTACGACGAGGGAGAGGATCTCTGGCCGAAGCGGTACGCCATCTGGGGCAGACTTGTCGCCGAACAACCCGATCAGATCGCGTATTCGATCTTCGACGCCAAGGTGATGGGCCGGTTCATGCCGTCGGTTTTTCCGGTGATTGAAGCGTCGACGATCGCCGGCCTCGCGGTCGCGCTCGAATTGCCGCCAGAGAAGCTCGAAGGGACCATCGCCGCGTTCAACCAGGCGGTCACGCCAGGCACGTTCGATCACACGAAGCTCGATGATTGTCGAACGCTGGGGCTGTCGCCTGAGAAGACGCACTGGGCACAGCGCATCGACACCCCGCCGTTCTTTGCCTATCCGCTTCGCCCGGGGATCACCTTCACCTATCTCGGGGTCAAGGTGGACGAGCGCGCGCGCGTCGTGATGAAGAACGGCGAGCCGTTGAAGAACGTCTGCGCTGCCGGCGAGATCATGGCGGGCAACATCCTGCGAAAAGGATACCTGGCGGGCATCGGCATGACGATCGGCACGGTGTTCGGCCGCATCGCGGGAGAGGAGGCTGCGCGACATGCGGTCTCTTGAACTGCTGCGGCAGGGCGAGCACGTGATGACCGTCTGCAATTCCTGCCGCTATTGCGAGCAGTACTGCCCGGTGTTTCCGGCGATGGAAGAGCGGCTCACGTTCGGCAAGGCCGACATGGCGTACCTGGCCAATCTGTGCCACAACTGCGGCGAGTGTCTCTACGCCTGCCAGTACGCGCCGCCGCACGAGTTCGGCATCAACGTGCCGAAGACGCTGGCGGAGATTCGCCTGCAGACCTACGAAGACTATTGCTGGCCGCGCTTCCTGGGCGCCGCGTTCCGGCGTCAAGGCCTGCTGACCGCGCTGAGTCTCGTGGTCTCGCTCACCGCCATCATGCTGCTCGCGCGTGGTGAGGGGACGCCGCCCGACTTCTTCTCGGTCGTTCCCTACGAAGTCATGGTCACGCTCTTTGGCGGCGTGTTTCTCTTCGTCATCGTCGCGATGGCGATCGGCGTCGGCCGATTCCGCCGCGAGATCGGGATAGAGCCGGGTGGTGTGACCAAGGCGCTGCGCGACGTCCTCACGCTTCGCCACCTGCACGGGAGCGGGGTGGACTGTTCGTCCGGCGAAGAGCAGCGCTCCCCGTGGCGGCGCTGGTTTCACCACTGCACGTTCTACGGCTTCATGTTGTGCTTCGCGTCGACCACGGCGGCCGCTATCTACCATCACGTGTTCGGATTGATCGCGCCGTACGGCTATACGAGCGTCCCCGTGGTTCTCGGCACCATCGGGGGCGTGGGACTGGTCATCGGTCCGATCGGACTGTTCGGACTACGACGACAACGCGATCCGGCGCTCGGGGGGCGCGCGCAGGACGGGCTCGACGAATCATTCATCGCGCTCCTGCTGGTGACGAGCCTCACGGGATTGGCGCTGTTGGTGTTGCGCAATGGCGCGCTGATGAGTGTCCTGCTCATCGTGCATCTCGCCAGCGTCCTCGCGCTCTTCCTGACCCTGCCGTACGGAAAATTCGTCCACGGCTTCTACCGGACGGCAGCGTTGCTGAAATTCTCCTCGCCCAAAGCCTAGAGCCGAGAGCCTCGGTGTAAGCTGAATGCGTGCGCACCTCCGGCGTCTGGTACCGCGCGGCCATCAGCGCTGAGCAACGTACGTCTGGTTACGTGATGGCGGTGCGCGACCAGTTCGCGGAGGCGATCACCGCGGCGGGCGATCCGGAGGGTGCGTGTCTCTTTACGACAGGTGAGGAAGACGCGGTCTACTTCTCGCCGGCATCGGTGTCGGCGGTGCCGCACCTGATCGCGCTGCTCGATGCGCAGCCGAGTCCGGCCCCCGAGCGCGAGGGGGCGTCGCTCCTGGCGGGCACGCAGAAGGATTGGGATCTCCTGCCCCGCACGATTCACTAGCTCAGTGGATCGGGGAGCCGCCTAGGTGCAGGCCAGCTGTACCGTAGTGAACACTGTTCACAACAGCACACATGAGATTGGCTCGAGCGGTCAAGATGAAGCCAATGAAAAAAGTATTGTTTACGATTCTCGGCGTCTCGATGCTCGTGACCGCCTGCAGCACCACGTCGGCCGACAACGAAGCCGTTGCTGCTGACGATGGAGCGGTGAACGGCGTGAAGCCGAAGGCGGCACAGTCGCGGCCGGCCGCCGCGAGGAAGCCGGCGACACCGCGTTTCCGCGAAGTGACGATTCCGTCGGGCACCTCGCTTCGACTGAGCCTCACCAGCGCGGTCGCATCGGATACGAGCCAGGTCGAAGATACGGTCAGCGCGGAGCTCATTCAGGCCGTGCAGATCGACGGCCGCGACGTGGTGCCTGCGGGCGCCACCGTGGTTGGCAACGTCACGCAGGCCGACGACTCCGGGCGCGTCAAGGGACGCGCACAGGTGGCCTTCCGCTTCAACACCTTGAACACCGGCGGCGATCGCTACGACATGCAGACCGAGTCGGTCTCGCGCATGGCGCCGGCAACCAAGGGTGAGGACGCCACCAAGATCGGCATTGGCGCGGGCGCCGGCGCGATCATCGGCGGCCTGCTCGGTGGCAAGGACGGCGCGGCCAAGGGCGCGGCCGTCGGCGGCGGCGCCGGCACCGGCGTCGTGCTCGCGACCAAGGGCAAGGAAATGCGCCTGGCACCCGGTGCGGACGTCTCGACCACGTTGACCGCGCCATTGACGGTGCGCATCAAGCTCTAGCTGATTCGGGCAATCACGGGCCAAAGGCTGTAAATGCCTTTGGCCCCTTCCCTCTAGCCAGCTCAGCATTTTGACGTCCTTTGGACGTGACATAATCCGCTGAGCATGCCGCCGAAGAAAACCGCGAAGGTGGCCACCCTCGCTCAACCGATCCCGCCCTTCGAACTGAAGAAGTTCCTCGATTCAGCCGGCATCAAGCGAAAAATAACCAAGTATCCGCGGTCCGCGGTTGTATTCGCCCAGGGTGATCCTGCGACCGACGTGTTCTACGTCCAGCTCGGCAGCATCAAGCTCTCAGTGCTCTCGCGGACCGGGAAGGAAGCGGTCGTGGCGATTCTTGGCCCCGGCGACTTCTTCGGTGAGGGCTGTCTCGCCGGACAGGCGCGGCGCATGGCCTCCGCCTCGGTGCTCAGCGCGAGCACGATCCTGGTCATCGAGAAGCCGCAAATGCTCGAAATGCTCCACGAGGAGCCGGCGCTCGCCGACCGGTTCCTGACCCACATGCTCGCGCGCAACATCCGGATCGAGGAAGACCTGGTCGATCAGCTATTCAACTCGAGCGAAAAGCGGCTTGCGCGCGCGCTGTTGCTCCTGGCGCGCTACGGCAAGGAGGATCAGCCGCTGCGCCTGCCCAAGCTGTCGCAGGAGACGCTGGCTGAGATGGTCGGGACGACCCGCTCGCGCGTGAACTTCTTCATGAACAAGTTCCGCGAGCTCGGATTCATCGAATACAACGGCGACATCAAGGTCAACAGCTCGCTTCTGACCGTCGTTCTCCACGATTAGAGCTGTGCAATGAGGGACACGGCAAGCCGTCGTGCCCACATATAGTTAGACCAGCCATGAGTGCGGCCCTCCAGCGGGTACTGGACGAGACGCGACAGCGTTTTGTCGACAGCTTCGACGCCCAGTTGGCTTCAATCCGCGCCCTAATTGAACAGGTGGACAGCCTGGGCACGAGCGGCGCTGTCGCTGAGCTGACGCACGTTGCGCATCGGTTGGCCGGACTCGCCGGCACCATCGGCTTTCCAACCATCAGCGCCCGCGCCTCCGACCTTGAACGGATGATGGACAGCGTCTCCGGTGGAGCGTTCGATGTCGCGCTCGCGCGTGACGTCGTGGTCAGGCTGGGGGACGCCTTCACCAAGGATCTCGCGAGTCCCCCCGTCTGGATGCTGCCGGTGGTCCCTGCGGCGGCCGTGCCTGGTGCGACGATCCTGGTGGCCGAAGACGAGGCCGATCAGCGCACGATCGTCACCACAACGCTCGAACGGGCGGGATACGTGCCGGTGACCGTTGTCTCGGGCGATCTCGTTCTCTCTGTCGCGCGCGCCCAGCGGCCCTCGCTCATCCTGCTCGATATCGCGATGCCCGGGCTCGACGGATTCTCGGTGTGCCGGCGGCTCAAGGCCGACCCCGTTCTCGCGGCAATTCCAGTGATCTTCATGTCGACCGGCGCGAATCTCGACGACAAGCTGACCGGCCTGTCGATGGGCGCCGAGGAATTCCTCATCAAGCCCATCGACCTGCGCGAGCTCGTGCTGAGAATCGAGCACCTGCTCAAGCGATGTTCGCCCGGGCCGCCGGTCGAGACGCCTGCCGCAGCTCCGGGAGCGGTTCCGGCAGCGGCGCCCGCGGCAGCGCCCGAGGCCTCGGAGGTCCGCACCATCGTGCTGGCCGACGACGACCCCGATGTGTCGCGGATTGTCGATTCGCAGGCACGCGGCGCCGGCTACAAGACGGTGCTGGCCTTTGATGGTGAGCAGACGCTCGCCGCCGTGCGCACGCATGCACCCGACGCGCTCGTGCTCGACCTGATGATGCCGAAGCTGAATGGGTTCGACGTGCTGACGCAGATTCACGAGGGCCCCGCGCCGCGGCCTCGAATCATCGTGCTGTCGGCACGCGGCCGCGAGCAGGATGTGATGCGCGCGTTCGACCTCGGCGCCGACGACTACATGACCAAGCCATTCAATCCGCAGGAGCTCATGGCGCGTCTCGCCCGGCTGCTCAAGTAGATGCGCGCATGAATCCCGGCTGTTCTCCGTCGGACTGGCGAAGCTGACATCAGGCCATTTCCAGCTGAACAGCTGCGAGCATCCCGCTGGCAAGTGCAGGCACGGCGGGTTCGGTTGCGCGGGCATCAACAAGGACAGCGAGCTGCAGCCCGGTTTCGATGAGGCGCGGCACCTGGCGGTGATTGCCACGAAGAAGTACGTGCAGGAATTGCTGAGCCGGGCGGACGTTCGCCAGAATCCCGAAACCGTGTCCCGGTTCCTGAACGATCCCCGCACCTGACGCGGCCCTATCGCGGCGCAGGCGCCGGTGAGACACGGTTCGTCGAGCCGGCCGGGTCATCCGACAGGTCGTAGAAATAATCCGTGTAGTTCACGCCGTCCGCGATGTACAGCCATCGCCCGTTTCCGCGCAGGATGCCGTACACGGGGCGACGTGTGCGGCCCGCGTCACGGTGTGCCTGCCGGCGCCGACACTCGCGTCATCCGCGCCTGCGCTTCCGCGACCATGCCGAGGGCGCTGTGAAAGTCGGTATATGCGGGCGCGAGCTTCACGCCACGTTCGAGCGGCTTCCTCGCCTCGACGAAGTTGCCTTCCCGCTGATAACTGAGGCCCACGAGGAGCAGCAGGTCCACGTTGTCGGGATGGGAGGCGATCCTCTCCGCGGTCGACTCGCGCGCCTCATTTAACTCGGTGGGGTCGGCCGGCGGAGGGAACATCGCCCATGCGTAGAAGAGCAGCAGGCACACTGAACCGGCGGTCCGGAGAATCGACGCCCTCATGTCAGGCGCGTCGATCTTAGAACCTGACGCCGAGCGAGGTTGAGACGGAGTACTGCCGAAGGGCGCGCCGCTCGACGCGGTCTTCGCGGCTGTAGGCACTCCTCACTCCGATCTCGAGGCGCCGTCGCACGACGAACGCCGCCTCGGCGGCGACCACGTCAGAGGCGAGCACCTCGAAGTCGTCGATATTGCGGACTTCCTCGCGCCACCCGCCGCGCCCGTAGCGCAGGCCGGCGAACGCGCCCGACTCGCCGAAGTAGCGGCGGAACGAGCCGTGATAGGAGCGCGATGTGCCGGCCGGCCTGGGCGTGATGTAGGTCCGCCCGGTGAACAGCCAGGCGCCGTAGTACTTGCTGAGAGAACCGGTGTAGATCTTCACGCCGCTGCCGAACCCGAGCTTGCGGAATCCCGCCGATCCCTCGAACCCGCCCCCGAGGCTCTGATTGAGATCGACGGCATAGCGGTACACGGGAAAGAGCACGGCGTCAGGCGATTACGCGCCCGCGAGGTAGGCGTAGGTGCCGGGCCTGATGCGCGGGTACATCTCCACTTCGAACTGATCGTCCTCGAGTCCGAATCGCCGTGCGCGGACGCCGGTGATGCTGATCGATCCGATCGGCGTCGCCCGCGAGAGGGTGACATCCGCGTCGCGCCACCCGACGCGGCGATCGCTGAAGCCCTGGTAGGAGGCGCCTGCCTTGATCTGCCAGACACGCAACGGCGTGCTGGAGAACTTCGGCTATCGCCAGCTGGCCACCTGGTGGCGAGTCGTCGGTGTGATCGACTACGTCCGGGGCAAGGAGGGGTGGGGCGCGATGAAGCGGAAGGGGTTTGCTACGGAGGCCCCTTGAGAAGCGCGCGGACCTCGTCCGAAAGCGTCCGCGGATCGAATGGCTTGAGCAGCACGCCGGCCGCGCCGAGCCCCATCATCCGGTCCATCTCGACCCCGACCGCCTTGCACGACAGAAAAATCACCGGTGTCGTCGCGGTCGCCGGGTCCGAGCGGAGGGCCTTCAACGTCTCCGACCCGTCCATCAGCGGCATCATCATGTCGAGCAGGATGACGTCGGGATGTTCCTCCCGTGCTTTCCGCACGCCCTCGGCGCCGCCAGGCGCGTCGATCACCTCCATGCCGCCCACGCGCCCGAGGCTCATGCCCGCAATCAACCGGATGTCGTCGTCGTCGTCGATGATCAGCACCTTCATGGACGTTTCACCATCTGTGCGAAGACCCTGGCGGACGGCGCCAGCCTGAACCAGAAGGTGCTGCCCTTGCCTTCCTCGCTGTCGACGCCGATCGTGCCGCCGTGCTGCTCGACGATCGATTTGCAGATCGCCAGCCCGAGCCCCGTTCCGCCTTTCTCACGCGCGTCCGAGGTTTCGACCTGCCGGAACCGCTCGAAAATCGCCCGTTGAAAATTGGCGGGTACGCCGCGGCCGTGGTCGGTCACGCGGAATTCGACCCACCCGTCGCGCGGCTCGACGCCGATCGTGACCACACCACCAGGTGGTGAGAACTTGACGGCGTTCGACAGGAGATTCACCAGCACCTGGACGATGCGATCGGCGTCGGCCCAGATCACCGCCGCGACCTCGGGGGCCTCGACGGTGACGCCGTGCTTCTGTCCGAAGGTCGCCAGCGAGTCCATGGCCCGGCGGAGGACCGCCTCGACGGGGACTGGCGCGAACTGCAGCTCGATCTTTCCGGTCTCGAGCCGCTCGAGGTCGAGGATGTCGTTGATCAGCACCATCAGGCGCACGGCGTTGCGTTCGGCGATCGCGACGACCTCGACCACTTCGTCGGAGAGCACGCCCACGGCGCCCGAGGCCAGCAGGCCGAGCGACCCTCTGATGGAGGTGAGCGGCGTGCGCAGCTCGTGGCTCACGGTCGAGAGAAAATCATTCTTCAGCCGTTCGACCTCCTCCAGCCGTTCGACCGTCTTTTCGGCCACCGACTTGGCGTTTTCCAGCTCGACGTTCTTCTCCTGCAGCATCTGCTCGATCTGCTTGCGCTCGGTGATGTCGCGCGCTGCCGCGAACACGCCCTGCAGCGTCCGGTCGCGGTCGTAGAAGGTCGTGGCGTTGTAGGAGACGACGGTGGTCTTGCCGTCCCTGGCGCGGGCGGTGAGCTCGTAGTTGGTGACCCGTTTGCCGCGCAACACCAGCTTGATGCCGGCCTCGGCCCGATCGGGCTCGGTAAAGTAGTTCTTGAACGGCGCGCCGATGAGCTCGTCCCGGGTGCAGCCGGTGAGCGCCTCCATCTGCCGGTTGACGTCGGTGATGATCCCGGCCGGGTCGGTCGTCATCAACGCGTCGATATTGGATTCGATCAACGACCGGGTGTAGAACTGCTGGTCCCGCAGGCGCTGATCGAGCTTCTGCTGCTCGGCTTCTACCCGCTTGCGCGCGGTGTTGTCGGTGCCGATCAGGAGGTAGCCGATGATGCTGTCCTGGTCGTCGCGCAGTGCCGTCACCGAGACGATCGCCGGGAAGTGACTCCCGTCCTTGCGGATGTAAGTGAGCTCGTAGATGTCTTCGATCCCGCGCGACGCCTTGAAAACCAGCGCCTCGAATCCCGGGGTGATGGTCGCGGAGAACTCGACGCTCAATTCCTCTGCGCGCGCGATCAGCTCGTGCGAATCGGAGATGTCCGCCGGCGTGATCTTGTTCAACACGTCGGCCGCGGTGTAGCCGAGCATGCGCTCCGCCCCGACGTTGAAGATCTGGATGACGCCCTTGTCGTCGGTGGCGATGCTGGAGAAGTTGGCGCTGTTGAAGATCGCGTTCTGCAGCGCGTCCGTCTTGATCCGCGTCTGCTGACGGTGAACCTCGGCCACCCCGTCCGGGGCGCCGGTCGCCGGGTCGGTACTCCTGGAGTTAGCGGTACGCGCGAAGATGCGGCCGATCATGATTGCAGGAGGACGTTCATCATCGAGCGGTGGATCTGCAGGCCGCCGTTCTCCAGCGTCTGCCGCTCGAGAAACCCTCGCTTGCGGAAGCTGTTCATCAACCGGTCGACCGTGGCGCGCGTCGTTCCGCTCATTTCCGCCAGCAGGCTCCGTGAGATCTTCGGCAGTGGGTGGCGCACCTGCTGGTGCTCGTCGAAGCCGGCGAGCAGGAGCAACGAGCGGGCCAGCCGCTTCTCGCTCCCGTCGAACAGCTCGTGGATGATGTCTCGTTCGATGCTGACATTTCTCGCCAGCATCTGCGACCGGAGCCAATCAGAGAGCGCCACCTCGTGGTGCAGGCGGCGCCGTATCTCGGCCGTCTTCACCATGGTGATGGTGCAGGCGGTGATCGCTTCGGCGGTCAGTGTCCGGCACCGCTGCCCGGCCAGTGCGCCTTCGCCGAAAATTGCCCCGGCGTGAAGCACCGAGACGACCGCCATCCGGCCTTCCGGCGAGGTCGCCGACAGCCTGACACGGCCCTTGTCGATGAACATCACTCCGGCGCAACGATCGCCCTGCGCGAAGATGGTCGCGAGAGCTTCGAACCTTACGCTCGTCGCCCCTGTCGCCGTCATCGGGTTCGCCAGATTCTTTTTCACGAGTAGCTGCACTGTGACGCGAACGCGCGCCGGCGTCTGTCCGTTTTTGGACACCTCAGCTCAGTCGGCCACCACTGTCCTGCCGCCTAGAGACCGCGCGAATCGGCGGTGCCGAGCGCCTGCAACGCGGCGATTCGCCGCGCGATGACCGTGGCGTAGACGTCGACATCGGCGGGAGAGAATCCGGCTGCCCGGAACGCATCGCCGAGCTGCGTCGTCGATAACCGGGCCAGCCGGTCACCAATCCAGCGGGCGTCGGCGATCGGGATGTCCTTCGTGACATTCTCCATGCGTGTCCGCAGCCGGTAGTTGCGGAAATTGAAGATGCCCAGGAAGAAGGGCCGGCTGTCGATGCGGAGATCGACGTGGGTCGAATTGACCTTGCGGACGAACGTCGCGTCGGCAAAGTCTCGGGGGTTGCCCTTGCTGCGCTTGAGGTTGTTGCCGGTGCGGCCAAGCGTCGCGCCCAGGTCCATGACCCTGTACTGGCCCTGGCGGCCTCCCGAACCGGTCGCGCCGTTGTTGATCTCCTTCAGGTCCCAGTTGTTGACGAGCGCCATCATGACGCGGAGGCCGTTGAACTCACGCGTGCCGATGAACGGGTTGTGATACCAGCTCCACGTCGTCATGGCCTCGTCCGGGTCGGCGCGCTCGAGGCGCGCGCCGCGCACGGTGTCGCCGTTGGTCACGAACTGGCGCCCGCGCGACAGCCGTGGCAGCAGGCCCACCTGGATGCTCGCGCGGTAGTAGTCTTCATCGACGATGTAGCCGGCGGCCCAGAGGAGCCTCGCCGCGGCCGTCTCCGTCCTGGCCTCTTCGCCGAGCTTCACCTTCCAGATCACCCCGCGCTCGTCCTGGACCTCGAACTTCGGCGAGGTTCCGCCGGAGGATTCCTTGATGAACGCCAGCCTGGTGCCCGGCTCGCGGGCCTTGCCACCTCGTCCGCTCGAGAGATCGAGGGCCGCCATGTCGCCCGGATCCTGCCAGATCACCGGCTCACTGCTGAGGTTCTGAGCGAAGGCGAAGGCGGGGGCGGCCAGCAGCAGGCCGGCGACAAAGACACGACTTCTCATGATGAAAGCGTAGGGTGTGTGTCGAACCACGTCCGTTCCGTATTGAACAGGCACGCGGTGGCAATCCGACGTACTGTGGAGCCACGTGGTCGGGAAGCCGTGCGGGAGCGGGCCTCTACATTTCGAAGTGCATCGTGCAGGGCCACGGCGGACGGATCTGGGCCGAGAGCCGGATTGGCGAGGGCAGCACCTTCAGCTTCACCCTGCCGATTCATCCAGGAGATGAGGAATGAGAACCTCGACGTATGCGTGCGCGGCAGTGTTGAGCCTGTCGCTGTCCACCGCCGCCGCTGCACGCATGGCCGCGCCGGGCACCAGTGACCAGGGTCCGGACTTCAAGGTGCAGATCTGGGGCGAAACGGTCGCCGACTTCAACACCCGGGTGCAGGATTATTACGCGCTTCGCCGCGGGCTCGAACGCGGCTTGCCGCCGCTCGTGCTCACCGACGATCCGGATGACATCATCACCGCCGAAGTGACCCTGGCCCGCGCGATTCGCCGCGCGCGCACCACGGCGCGGGAAGGGAACATCTTTACGCCGGAGATCAGCGCCGCGTTCAGAAACGTCCTGCTGCCGGTGATGACCGGACAGACGCTGGCGGTCGTCATGGACGAAAACCCCGGCAGGTTTTCCCATCGCATCGACAGTACGTATCCGAAGGAGAAGCCACGCGCGACGATTCCGTGGACCATCCTCTCGGTGCTGCCGCCGCTCCCCGACGACATGCAGTACGGGTTCGTCGGACGCTATCTCATCCTGCACGACATCCGGGCGAACGTGATCGTCGACCGGACGTGCGCCATCAAGTGCAAGCCAACAGATCGAGAACCACATGACCGATGACAATCGCAGCCCGGACACCCCGTTGAAATCCATCCCTGGGGCGCGCGAGCGCAATGCGCTCACCTCACGCAAGGCGGGATCGGGCGGCTTCGCGTCGCGGTTGACGGTGATTGCGCCCGTGGGCAGCTCGATGGACGCCAACACAATTGCCGCGCATCAGCGCGAAGGCGGCGGCGCGCCAAACCAGCGCATCGTTCCCTCGTCAGACCAGACCTAAGGAAAACATGTCAAAACAGATTACGTACGGCGAGCAGTCCCGCGAAGCCATCCTCCGTGGCATCGACAGCCTCGCGAACGCCGTCAAGGTGACCCTGGGGCCCCGGGGCCGCAACGTCCTCATCTCGACCCCCTACGGTTCGCCGACGCTGACCAAGGACGGCGTGACCGTCGCCAGGGAGATCGAGCTGAAGGATCCGCTCGAGAACATCGGCGCGCAGATGGTCAAGGAAGCCGCCAGCAAGACGTCGGACGTCGCTGGCGACGGCACGACCACCGCCACGGTGCTCGCGCAGGCGATCTACCGTGAGGGACGGAAGAACCTCGCTGCCGGCGCCAATCCGATGGAGATGCGACGCGGGATCGAGGCGGCCGTTGACGTCATCGTCGCCGCGCTCAAGACGCAGTCGAAGCCGGTGAGCGGCAATATGATCGAGCAGGTCGGCACCATCTCCGCCAACCACGACGAGACCATCGGCACGATCATCGCGGAAGCGATGGCCAAGGTCGGCAAGGACGGCGTCATCACCGTCGAAGAAGGCCGCACCATGGAGACGGTGCTCGAGATGGTCGAGGGGATGCAGTTCGACCGCGGCTACCTGTCGCCGTATTTCGTGACCGACCCCGAGCGCATGGAAGTGGTGCTCGAAGATCCGTACATTCTCATTCACGAAAAGAAGCTCTCGGGATTGAAGCAACTGCTGCCGCTGCTCGAGCTCGTCGCCCAGAGCGGCAAGTCGCTCCTCGTCATCGCCGAGGACGTCGACAGCGAAGCCCTGGCCACGCTCGTCGTCAATAAGCTGCGCGGCACGCTGAAGGTGGCGGCGGTGAAGTCCCCCGGCTACGGCGACCGGCGCAAGGCCATGCTCGAAGACCTCGCGGTCATCACCAGGGGGCGCGCGATCAGCGAAGACCTCGGTATCAAGCTCGAGAGCCTGACGCTCGAGGATCTCGGCCGCGCGAAGAAGATCACCGTCGACAAGGACAACACGACGATCATCGAAGGCGGCGGCGAGAAGCCGGCGATCGACGCGCGCGTCAAGCAGCTCAGGACGCAAATCGAAGATGCCGACTCGGACTACGACAAAGAGAAGCTCCAGGAGCGGTTGGCGAAGCTCGTCGGCGGCGTCGCGGTGATCAAGATTGGCGCGGCCACCGAAACCGAGATGAAGGAGAAGAAGTCGCGGGTCGAGGATGCCATGCACGCCACCAAGGCCGCTGTCGAAGAGGGCATCGTCGCCGGCGGCGGCGTCGCGCTGATTCGCGCGTCGCAGGGCCTGTCCAAGCTGGCGCTCGCCCCCGCCCAGCAGGTCGGCGTCGCCATCGTCGCTCGTGCCATCGAGGCGCCGCTGTGGTGGATTGCGTCAAACGCCGGCCACGAAGGCGCGGTTGTCGTCGCGCGCGTGAAGGCGATGACGGGTGAAGACGGCTTCAACGCGCAGACCGAAGTCTACGGGAACATGGTGGAAGCCGGCGTGATCGACCCAGCGAAGGTGGTGCGGTGCGCGCTGCAGAATGCGGCGTCGATTGCCTCGCTCCTGCTGACCACCGAGGCGGCGATTTCCGCTATTCCTGACGAGCCGTAGTCTCGTGCGTCGCGATGAACTTGCGTAGCTCCTGATTGTCAGGGAAGTCGACCGCAAGTTCTCGCGCCGTGACGAGCGCATCGGCGAAATTCTTCTCGCGCACCTGCATGTCCCAGAGGGCGAACTCGGTTTCGGCGCGCACCCAAGGGTCGGGATCGGTGGCCTTCCGGGCGGCGTCGCGGACGGCCGCGAGGCCGCGCTTCTTGTTGCCGCCGCCCAGCAGCCAGCGGACGCCCCTGGGCACCTTCGTGCCGACGATGTAGTCGATCCACGCGCGCGACACCAGCGCGCGCACGTTATCGGGGTGCTGCACCAGCACCTTGTCGAGCGACTTCCGCGCTTCCCAGTACTCGCCCCACCCGGTCTTGTGTCCGAGGGTGCCGAGGTGCAGCCACACGTAGTTCAAGTCGAGCTTGCCCAGGAAGAAGAGACCGGCTTCGTCAAGCGGGTTGGCCGCGAGCCGCGCGCGCGCCAGCGCCTGTCCTCTCGCGGTGTCCGCCGTGAACGCCGCCATGATCGCGTCGCAGGTCGCGCAGGCGTTCCACGCAACTTGCTTGTCGGGCGCCTCTCCAAGCAGCCGTTTGATCTGGAACAGCAGAGATGAGGTGCGCAGCTCGCAGGCAGCGAGATCGCCAGGGGTCGCATGGCACATCGGCAGCGTCGCGTCGGCCGCGGCTTCGTAGCGGCCGTTATAGAAGAGCCGCTGCGCATCCTCGAGGCCGATTGATTGAGCAAACCCCGCGGTCGCGTCTCCGAGGAGGACGAGCACGAAGAAAGGCAGGAGAGTATGACGCAGAACGTCAGTATACTTGGTGAGGTAACGCTTTCCTGAAGTCCTGGCCCTCCGCGTTCTTCCCTCGGTCAGACCTCATCAAGGCCCTGTAAACGGTGGCCTTCGTGTTTTCTCTATCAATGGGTTGGATCATCTTCGCGCTGTGCATCATCAGCGCGGCCGTCGCCTTCTTCGCGTCGCATCGCCGCAAGACGGCGCAGGCCGATCTCGGCGCGGTCAGCGATCACTGGATTTCGGAGTATCGCCTCGGCCGCGGCGATAGCGACGGCGGCCGCTGATCTCAGTTTCCTAGATCAACGCTGATCGTCGCGCCATCTTCCAGTCCGTTCTGGCCGCGCGTGATCACGAGCTCGCCCGCCTCGAGGCCGGAGGCAATCTCCGCGCGCTCGTCGGTCTCGACACCCACGGTCACGACTCGCCGCTCGGCGGTGTTGCCCGCCGCGACATACAACAAGACCTCGCGTCCGGATCGCACCAGCGCTTCGACCGGAACAAACACGGCGCCCAGCCGTTCTTCCGCGTCGATGTCCACTTCCACCGCCAGGTCTGGCGCGAGGCTCGAGGGTTCGACAAACGTCAGCCGCACAGTCGGCGTGCCAGGTGTCACCGCGTTGTCGGCGCGGCCGGCCACGGCGAGCGGGATGACGAGGTTGCCGCTCTTGAGACGGGCGCTCGCGCCAGGCACCACGCGCGGCACGTCGGCGTCGGCGACGATCGCCACCACCTCGAGCCGCCGCGGATCGACGACGCGCACCACCGCATCCGTCGTGAAAGCGATGTCGCCAGGGTTCTTGAGCCGGTTCGACACGATCCCGGCAAACGGCGCGCGCACGACGGCGCGTGCGGCGACGGCTTCAGCGGCGGTCAGCGCGGACTGCGCGCGCGCGACGCCGGCCTGCGCGTCGGCGAGATCGCGATCGGCTCGATCGATCTCCTGCCGGGCGACGAGGCCGCGCTCGACGAAGTCCCGCATCCGCGCCTGCGCGATGCGCGCGTTCTCGGCGAGCGCCTGCGCACTCGCCAGATCGGCCCGCTGCCGCGCGACGTTCGCCGACGCCGCTCCCGCATCGAAACGCACGAGGATGTCACCGGCGGCGACCTGATCGCCTTCCGCCTTCGCCACCTCGAGCACGCGCGCCGTGTCCGGCGGCGTGGCCAGGAACTCAGCGCCCTGTGAAGGCGTGACGATGCCGGTGGCGTGGATGACCGCGCGCAGGCCGCCAATCTCCGCCGGCCTGGCGGTGACGGGGATGACGGTGATCTCGTCGGATGGCTCAGGCGCCGGCGCGGCGCGCGTGCACGCCGGCGCGGCCGCAACCAGGGAGCCGAACAAGAAGAGAAGGAAAGTCCGCGTGAGCGCCGTGGCTTGCAGCGTCCGGCCTGGCCGCTCGCCCCGGATGTAACCCGCGGCAATCCGCCGCAGCTCATCGTAGACGAGCGGCATCAAGTCCGAAATGGGGTCAGCTCCCGACCCCATCTGTCAGCGGCGTTCGATGGTAATCGTCTGGATCGCGATGTCGGCGAGCGGCCGGTCCCGCTCGTTGGTGGCCGTGGTGCCGATCTTCTGGATGACGTCCATGCCCTCGATGACCTCGCCGAACACGCTGTGGCGATCGTCGAGATGCGGCGTCGGACTCAGCGTGATGAAGAACTGGCCGCCGTTGGTGTTGGGCCCGCGGTTGGCCATCGACAGGATCCCGGCCTTGTTATGCCGCGCCTTCGGATGGAACTCATCCGCGAAGGTGTACCCCGGTCCGCCGATCCCTTGCCCGAGGGGGTCGCCCCCCTGGATCATGAAGCCCTTGATCACCCGGTGGAAGATCACGTTGTCGTAGTAGGGCTTCATTACTTTCTGGCTGGTGCGTGGGTCCGTCCATTCTTTCGTCCCCTCGGCGAGGGACACGAAGTTTTCAACGGTCTTCGGCGCTTCCTGGTCGTAGAGGCGCACGGTGAAGTTTCCCTCGCTCGTGACGAACTTCGCGTAAACTCCCGGCAACGTCGGCTCCTTATGTCGCGGCGATCGCGTCGACTATGAGGTCAAGAGGATATCACTGCCGTCACTGTACAATCGCGGGATGACCGTCGGCATGCGAACGGCAGAGGATGAGGCGCTCGACCTGCTGGCGCTCGGTGGACACGACAATCCCTTCGCCCTCCTCGGCCGCCACGAGACCACCGGCAAAGGGCGCCGCGCCCTCGTGTTTCGGACGATTCAGCCCTCAGCCGATTCGGTCGAACTTGTCACCCCGCACGGGGCGTTCGTCATGGAGCGCCGGCGTCCCGGGGGCGTGTTCGAAGCCACCGTTCCAGTGGACGCCATCCCCTTGGACGCCATCCCCTTAGACGGCATCCCCTTAGACGGCGCGCGGCCCGAGGAGTTCGCCTACCGGTTCCGCGTGTCCGAAGGCGGACGCACACGCGACGTCATCGATCCCTATCAATTCGGCCAGGTCCTGACCGACTTCGACCTGCACCTGGTCTCCGAGGGTACCCATTACAGGGCATGGGAGAAGCTCGGCACGCACCGGCTCGAGATCGGCGGCATCACCGGCATCCACTTCGCCGTGTGGGCGCCGAATGCGCAGCGCGTCAGCGTGATTGGCGACTTCAACCGCTGGGACGGCCGCGCCCACGTCATGCGCCGCCTCGTCCCGTCCGGCATCTGGGAGATCTTCATTCCCGAGATGGCCGACGGCGCCTGCTACAAGTTCGAAATCCGCACGCCGGCGGGCGACCTTCTGCAGAAGGTGGATCCGTACGGGCGATGGTTCGAGGTGCCGCCGAATACGGCGTCGATCATCTGGAACGACGGCGGCTACACCTGGCGCGACCACGACTGGATGCGCGACCGCGGGTTGTTCAACGCGTGGCACGACCGGCCGATGTCGGTGTACGAAGTCCACGCCGGATCGTGGCGGCGGATGCCGGAAGAGGGCAACCGCTACCTCACCTACCGCGAGCTCGCGGCGACCCTCGTCCCCTACGTCCGCGAGATGGGCTATACGCACATCGAGCTGATGCCGATCATGGAGCACCCCTTCTCGGGATCGTGGGGCTACCAGGTGATCGGCTTCTTCGCGCCGACGAGCCGCTTCGGCACGCCGGACGACTTCCGGTATTTCGTGGACGAGTGCCATCGCAACGGCCTGGGCGTGATCCTCGACTGGGTGCCCGGACACTTTCCGAAAGACAGCCACGGCCTCGCGCGCTTCGACGGTACCGCGCTCTACGAGCACGCCGACGCGCGGAAAGGCGAGCACCAGGACTGGGGCACGCTCATCTTCAACTACGGGCGGGACGAGGTACGCACCTTCCTCTTCAGCAACGCCCTCTTCTGGCTCGAGGAATTCCACATCGACGGCCTTCGCGTCGACGCCGTGGCGTCGATGCTCTATCTCGACTACTCGCGGTCTGATGGACAGTGGATTCCAAACCAGTATGGCGGGCGCGAAAATCTTGAAGCGGTGTCTTTCTTCCAGCACCTCAACACGCTGACCCACGGCCGCGTCATGGGGACGATCACCGTCGCCGAGGAATCAACCGCCTGGCCGGCGGTCAGCCGTCCGGTCTACGTCGGCGGTCTCGGCTTCAGCTACAAGTGGAACATGGGCTGGATGCACGACGTCCTCGAGTACTTCCAGCAGGACCCGGTGCACCGCCGATGGCATCACGGCGAGCTGACCTTTTCGCTGCTCTACGCCTTCACCGAGAACTTCATCCTGCCGTTCTCGCATGACGAAGTCGTGCACGGCAAGCGATCGATGATCGACAAGATGCCGGGCGACCTCTGGCAGAAGCACGCGTCGCTGCGCGCGCTCTACGGCTTCATGTACGGCCATCCGGGCAAGAAGCTGATGTTCATGGGATGCGAGTTCGGCCAGTGGTGCGAGTGGAACTACGACGGCAGCCTCGACTGGCACCTGCTCGACGACACGATGCACGCGGGATTGCGGCGCTGGGTGCGGGACCTGAACCGCACCTACCAGCACGAGCCCTCCCTCCACGAAATCGACTTCGAGGCCTCCGGCTTCCGCTGGATCGACTGCAACGACAACGAAAACAGCGTCCTCTCATTCGTCCGCCGCGCGAAGGATCCGCAGGACTACACGGTGGCCGTGGCCAACCTCACGCCCGTTCCACGCGAGGCCTACCGCATCGGCGTGCCCGAGGGCGGCTGGTACCGGGAGCTCTTGAATAGCGATGGGGCGATCTACGGCGGTGGGAATCTCGGGAACGGCGGAGGCGTCACCGCCGAGCGGGGCCCGATGCACGGCTTCGATTACTCGCTGACGCTGACCGTGCCACCACTCGGGTTCGTGCTTCTGAAGAAAGGTTAACCACGAAGGCCACGAAGGTCACGAAGGACGCGAGCTCTATAAGACGGTTCATGCTCCCTGGTGCGCGGTAACGGGGACCTACGGGTGATGTCTTCAACGACGCTTTGAGCGGGTGGCCTTGCGCTTGGCTATCGGTCGGCGGCGTGTCTCGTCTGGGAGTTGCTTCAGACGAAGCTCAATGCCGTCGTAGAAGTACTCGGCGGCGGTTCTGATCTCGGGCGCAATGTTTTGCAGCGCACGCCGATCTCCGAGATGATGCGCGCGCAGTGCCTCCACCCATGGACGCAGACGCGCGGTATCGCCCCCAGTATCAAGGA
Source organism: Candidatus Sulfopaludibacter sp. SbA3 (assembly GCA_945876205.1). Lineage (GTDB taxonomy): Bacteria > Acidobacteriota > Vicinamibacteria > Vicinamibacterales > UBA2999 > CANNDT01. Next base: position 7,994 of record CAMCNL010000011.1, on the reverse strand, counting down.
GGTTCAGCAACTCGGCTCCGTAGTTCAAATGCAGGAGCACGGCACTTGCGCGGAGCCAGTCTTGTACGTTCGTGGGCGACAAGCCGTTGGCGCGCAGATTCAGAGCTCTGGTGAGAGCATCACCGGCCAAACCCCAATTCGAGCGGTAGGCACTGAAGAGGGCCTCGTGAAGGTTCGTCGTGTCGGGGTACTTCGGAGTCGGAAGCGCCAGCAGCTTCTCCATGAACGGGCGCGCGTCCAGACCTTCACCCATCAAGTCGCGGCGAAGGAAGAGACGATTGTGGTGAAACACCTCGTCGGTGGGGTCCAGTCGCAACACGTTCTCGCAGGCGTCGACAGCGTCGGAAGGGCGATCCAGATTATTGGTGTAAAGATGAACCAGAGCTTTCCAAGGCCAGGCGAAGTTGGGATCAGAAGCGACGGCCTTGCGGTACGCTTCTTCAGCCTCCGCGTAGCGCCGCAACGGGCCACTCAATAGATCGCCGAGGTCGTACCAGGACCATGGATGCTGCGGATCGCAGGCGATCGCCTCACGGTAAGCGGTTTCCGCTTCGTTGTAGCGGTTGGCATCGTATTCCAGTACCGTCCCCAGACCATCCCAGAACCAAGGATTGTGGGGGTCCCTCGCGATCGCTTCGCGGTAGTTCGCCTCGGCCTCGACATAGCGCTTCAGGCGGAGTCCGAGCAAGTTGGCCAGAAACTGCCAGTGCCAAGCGTCGTCGGGATCGATGGCGATGGCTTTGCGTAACGCGGTCTCGGCTTCTTCGTACCGCGCGAGCTTGACCTCCAACGTATGTCCCCAGCTAGACCACTCCTCGGCTGATGCATTGGAAGTGGGTTGGAGGGCCGAAGTGATCCGGACGACACTTGCTTCGTTGATCGTCGTGCCGAAGCGGTCGGGCAGTGAGTCGAGCATCAATCGTAGGACTTGCATATCCGGCGCTTGAACGAAGGCGCGATTCCAGTCCTCAGCGTCCCTGAGGGCACGGACTTGTCCGCTGGCGAGACGTTGAGAAAACCAGGTGACTGCCTCTACCGAATAGATTTGTTCATCCGCGGCCTTTGCCTTTTCGGTCGCGTCTAACACCCCCAAGATCTCTGCGTTGGCGAGCTTACCGGCTCGGGCGGCGAGTTGCGCGCGCTCTCCGCTCATAAACATCGCCCGGTCGCCAAGTACAGCCTTGGCGAAGTCCTCTGGCATGATGTCGGCTTCATCGGGGACGAGGGAGTAGAGCTTTTTCCGCAGGTCGTCGAAGGCCAGCGTGGCCGGCGGCAGGCTGTCGAAAGCGATGAGCTCGCGTAACCTAGCGCGCGCCTCCCGTTCTTGTTCACGCAAGGCAGTAAGCTCGGCGTGGCGGGTGAGTTCCTCCGCGGTTTCACGCTCGATCAGGCTAGCGGCAACCGCCCGACTCCAAACGTAGCGATCAGGGCTGAAGTGTTCCTCATTCATGAGGTGCCGAGCGATGCGGCTGCGATCGAGAGGCTCGTAAAAGCTCTCCAGGAATCGGGTCAAGAACTCCACTTCGCGGCGTTGGCGGCGAGAAGCACTGCGCATCAGAAACCAGATATTGAAGAAACGCTCCGCGAGCTGATAGCCGGTGCTGGTTTCGCCGAATAGCTCAGTGCGTTCAACGACGCCGGTTTTTTGCAGTCGATCAAGCTGGGCGCTGATCGTGCCGGGGGGCAGACCGGTCGCGTCCGCCAAACTCGCGGCGGTCACGGGATCCCAGTTGTTGCCGATGGCGCTGGCGATGACCTGCTGTTGCGCGGTGAGTTCTTCAAAGCGGGCCTTATACAGTGGCGTGACGCGATCCAGCAGTCCTTCTAGGTCACCAAACACGTTAGGTGCAAAATCCTCGGCGTAAAGAAAAAAAAGTGTCAGTGACGTGCGTGGATTTCCACCCGTCAGCTGACGAAGTACGGTGAGGCGCGCCGGATGTTGCAGGACGCGATCGCGCACGTCGTCTCGTTCCGCGGCGTCGGCTAAGTGCACGAGCAGAGACCGCATCTCGGACTCGTCCAAAGGACGGAGGTAGTGGACCTTGAACTGGTCGTAGAATGCCGCGCCGTAGTCTTGACTCTCTGGCGGAGAGCTGGGGCTGGCTCCGACGAGGATGGGACTGCCGGGCCGCATCAGCAATTCCCGCAAGCTGTGTTGCTGTCCACTGTCTAAGCGCTCAAAGACGAGCTGGAGATTATCGACCAGCAACACCGGACGTTGACCGCAAGCCTTTGTGATATTGACGAAGTCTTCATAGACCTCGTCGGCAAAGGGTTGATCGTCCTTGGCGGATCGGACTCCCGCGACAGTCAACCGAGCGACGGTGGCGTCGATCTCGTTAACGCCCTCAGTGTCCTTGACCAGTTCGCGCGCATCGGCCAGGGAGTCCAGGCAGTTCAGCCAGAACTTGGAGAGGCGGTCCACTGCATACTGTTCCTCCGCAAACACCAGCGGTGTGAAGCGGGCAGACAGCTCCGTATCCATCTGCAATTCGGCAGCAATGCGCGCGAGCAGCATGGTCTTCCCCATGCCGCGCTGCCCGACGATGAGGTGGTGCTGGGCGCGGCTCTTGGGCTTCTCTGACGCAAGGTCTGCGACGATGCGGTCGAACTGCTGCCGCCGCGCCGCGAAAGCCGCGATGACTTGATCCGGCGACATTCGGCCTGGGTTGTACAGCGAGAGGTGATGCGGGGAGAGGCGAGGTGTTGTTCCGGTTGATTTCATCGGACCTCGCGGCGGCGCCAATATTCGCGCAGGAGAAACGATCGAAAGGCGTAGCGGCCTGCGCGTTCCAACAGATAACCGTCCCGCTGAAGCATGAGCAGCAGACGAGCGAGTTGGTCCTCGATGGCGGCAGGATCGGCGGCCTGACGAGTGCTCATGAGCGCGTTCAAGACATGGGCGCGCTCACGGCCGTCGGCGTGTTGGCAGAGATGACGCAGGATGTCCTTTGCCGCCTCGGAATCGCTGTCGTTGAACTGCTCCTCTAATCGCTGCCGCCAAGTGTCGAACTGGCTGATGTTGTTGGGCAGCAAGAGATGGGCGAACGCTGCGTCGATCGCCGCTGCGTCGGCTTTGGTCGCACCAGAATCGATGAGTGCGTGGAAAACGATCTGCAAGTGGTGCGGCAGAGGCCAGCCGACACGCTCGATGATGAGGGCTCGCTGTTCAGCCGAAAGCGGTAGCCCATTGCTTTCGCCCAGCTCGGAGAGAAAGCGGTCCGCCTCCTCCACTGCTAGCGCCTCGAGGTTCAACGGCGTCAGGTCGTTGATTGCCTTCCTTAAGTGTCGGTCTTCGACAAAGCTGTCCAGCCCTATTGAGCCGAGAAAGATCCAACGCACGTTTTGTCGATACGTCTGCCTCAACGCCCGCAGCCAATGGAGCAGTCTGCTGACACGTTCGATACCCTGCTCGTCTCTCGCGACCGCGAGAAGCAGTTCGGGCATCTCATCGATGACAAGCAACACTGGTTTCCCACCGTTTTCAATCTTCCGGAAAATGCTCTCGAGGGCGCGGCCCAAAGTGCTGTGATCGGGGTCCTCCGCCGATCCCATTTCCATATCAACGCCTGCGGCCCCGACCTTCATTCCGCTTAACGCCTGGCGTGCCTTGCGAAACGTTAACGACAGACGCGTGATTGGTTCGGGATGGAGCCCACTCTCGCGCAGACCATCAACGAGCTTCTCCGCGAATGCCAGCTCGTCATGGCAGCCCTCGACATTCATGAACACCGCACATTTCTCGGCTTTGCGCTCCAGTTCGCATAACCGGAGCACGAGGGAGGTCTTCCCTACGCGACGTGGGGCCGTGAACAGGAGGTTTGCCCCGTTGGCGAGCTCCCGTTGGAGGCGGGCGAGATCGCGAGGTCGGTCAAAGAAGTCGTCGTCTTCAACCGGCGAACCAGTGACGTTTCTCACGGACGAGAAAATAATCGAAGTCACAGGACGCGTCAATACGGATTAGTATAAATACAGATAAGTATTTATCGTGTGTAAAACGAAGAAGTATGGAAGAGTTCCGAAGTGGCTGGAATTGGACCTAAGAACGGTGACGGCCGGCTACTAGCTGCCGAAGACTACGGAGCTACTTCTCGTGTTTTTCGAGACCTTCGCGGCCTTCGTGGTTTATCTCGAGTTCTCGCCTGGCTGCGGCGCGCCGGCGAAGAGGCGGCGGCCGTCGGGCAGCAGGATGGTGTTCGTGTTCATCGTCGGCGTGCCATTGCGCGCCTGCCATCCTTCGATGGTGAGCATCGTGCCGGTGGCGAGATCTTCCTTCCGCCATCCCCGGCGATACAGGCCATTGACCGCGCTCGTTTCGCAGGCCCAGTTCACGACCTTGCCGTCGGGGCCCGTGACGTCGACGTAGATCCAGCCGTGCGGGTTGGACCACCGCATCTGGGTGACCTTGCCGGTGAACTTGACCGGCTTGTTCTCGTCGAACTCCGCGGCAAACGAGTGATGCGCGGCCACAGGCGCCGTCGCCGTGAGTGCGGCCGCCACGATCGCGGCGGCGCAGAGCATCCTCTTCATCACGCTATCTCCCTTGCTCCGGCTGCGCGCCATTTCCTTTTTCCTTGGCCCTGAAGGCGTCCCTGATGTCTTTCAGGTGCTGCAGGTCCTGGTTGTCTTCGTGGCACGCGACTTCGAGTATCTCACCCTGCTGGCGCTCGAGCGGCATCTCGATCGTCCAGGGCCGCGTGTAGACGACCGGGTCGGTCACCGTCGCGCGGTAGTTAATGGTATCCGCGTCTAGGGCGGTGAAGCGCTCGACCACCTGCTCGGCGTGGCTGACGATGTCGCCCACCTCGTTGAGCCAGTTCTTGCCGTTGAAGTTGGTCGTCTCCACCACCAGCGTATCGCCATCCCAGTGGCCCACCGAATCGCCCTGCCAGAGGCGAACGCTGTCGGGCAGATGCTTGCGGTTGTCGAGCGGGACGATGCGCCACGACATGCGCTCGTAGAGGAAGACGATGTGGGTCGGGGTCTGGACGATTTGCAGCGGCGACGGGACGTAGAAGGAACGCGGCGCGCCGGCGGCGACGAAACAATGCGCCGTCGGGTCGTCGTAGCCGCGCTCCGGGAGCCGGCGGTTCTGTCGCTCCTGCTCGGCCCACGGCTGCAGCGGAAGCTTCTTGTCGGGCGGATCGACGATCACGCCGCGTCCGGGCGGCAGGCCGAAGACCGCGGCATGAAACTCCAGGCCCCAGTTTGCGCCGCCCGCATCCGTCTGGAAGTGGCCCTGCAGGTTGGGCTTGCCTTCAGCCGTCCTGAGGACGGGGCCCGCCGGCTTGCGCGCCGGCGCCGCGGCCGGTCCCTGCGCCGCGACGTCAACCGCGGCCAGCGCCGTGAGCAAGGCGAGAGCACAGATCAATTGCTTGCCGCGCCGAAGCGTGAGGGCGGGCCTGCCGCGCCGAAGCGTGAGGGCGGGCCTGCCGCGCCGAAGCCGAAGGCGTAGGCGGGTCATTTGGGATACCACGTGCGCGGATCGCGCTCGAAGTCGCCGTTGGCTTCTTCCTTCTCGGCCTGGCAGTGATACTCGAGCAGGCGCGGCATGTCGATGTGCCGGTAGAAGGGCATGGCGATCGTCCAGGGGCGAGAGAAGACTTTCGGATCGGTCATCGTCGCCTCGTACTGAATCGTGTTGGCGTCCTTCATCGTGTAGCGTTCGACCACGTGGAGCTGCTCGCTGTGAAAGTCGCCGGCCATGTCGAACCAGGTGCGATCGTTGTGGTTGGTGACGTCGACGACCAGCGTGTCGCCTTCCCAGCGCCCGCGCGAGTCGCCCATCCAGAACTCGATGCCGTCGTGCGCTTTGCTGCCGTCTGTATAGATCACGCGGTGCGCGAGCGTCCATTCAAACGCCATCGCGACCAGTTCGGTCGTCTGGAAGATCTCGAACGGGTGCTCCAGGTACATGATGCGGGGCACACCCGGCAGGTAGCAGTTGGCCAGCGGGTCGTCGGTATAGCGTTTGGCGAAATTCTCGTCGCGCTGCTTCGCCGCCGCCGGCAGGTAGGGGATCTCGCCGCCCACCACGACGCCCGCTCCGGGCGGCATGAGGTATCGCGCGGCATGGTCGCGCAGGTCGTAGGCGGCGCGGTTGCGCACCTGCCAGATGCCGTCGAGGTTCGGCTTGCCGTCAGGCGTCCGCGGAATCGCGCGCGCGTCTGGCGCCTTGGCCGCCGAAGCCCCGGCGGAGGCGGCAGTCGTGCCGGCCGCCGTCGGAGCGGCCGGAGGAGCTTGTACGACCGACCTGGGAGCAGCGCACGACGCGGTCAGGATTGCGAATAGAACCGATGAAAGAATGCGCAAATCGGGCCGAGTGTACCACAGGGAAAACCACTCCTCCCCATGCCGAAACCCCCCCGGAATCGACGTCAATTCCCGCGCCCGCTGAGCCGCGCGCGGGACGCGTCGTTCCGCTCGGCCTCCGGTTCGACGGCGCGGAAAAACGCTCGCGACGATCTGCCAGCGAGCGAGATCATCGTGGCAGATGCGTCCTCGGCCTCTCCCCGTGGTGGCGCAACCCTCGAACCCTAGCGTGCCCAAGGCGCCAGTGTCTTTCGTCATAATCCCCCCATGAAAGACAAGCCCCAGATCGTCGAAGACTGGCTACCGCGTTACACCGGCGTGCCGCTGGACCAGTTTGGCGAGTACGTCCTGCTTACCAATTTCAGCGGCTATCTCGGACACTTCACGCGCCTCACGGGTGCGGAAGTCGTCGGCCCCGACCGCCCGATGCCGACCGCCACGGCCGACGGCATCACGATGATCAACTTCGGCATGGGCAGCCCCAATGCCGCGACGGTGATGGACCTTCTCTCGGCGATCAAGCCGAAAGCGGTGTTGCTCCTCGGCAAGTGCGGCGGGCTCAAGCGCAAGAACCTGCTCGGCGACCTGGTGTTGCCGATCGCCGCAATCCGCGGCGAAGGCACGTCCGACGATTACCTGTTGCCCGAAGTCCCGGCGCTGCCCGCGTTCGCCTTGCAGCGCGCCGTGTCGACGATGATCCGCGATCGCGGCCGCGACTACTGGACCGGCACGGTCTACACGACCAACCGCCGCGTGTGGGAACACGACGAAGCCTTCAAGGAACGCCTGCGCGCGATGCGTTGCATGGCGATCGACATGGAAACGGCAACGGTGTTCGCGGCGGGCTTCGGCAATCGCATTCCGAGCGGCGCGTTGTTGCTCGTCAGCGACCAACCGATGGTGCCCGAAGGCGTGAAGACCGAAGCGTCGGACGCGCAGGTGAGCGCGGAATACGTCGAGCGTCACATCGAGATCGGCCTCGAAGCGCTGCGGTTGATCCGTCGCCACGGCAAGAGCGTGCGGCACCTGCGGTTCGACGAATGAGTGCCGCCGATACCGTCGCGTTCTGGCGCGAGCGTTTGTCCGCGCCGTCGAACCGCAGGCCGAGCGGAACCACGCGTCACGCGCCGCGGCGGTCTATTAGGACGAGATGTCGCTCAGCAACGGGACCGAGGCGATGGCGCCGATGCGCGTGCAACTGACCGCTGCGGCAGCGTTGGCAAACCGCAGGATGTCGCGAGAGGTATCGCCGCGGAGCAGGGCATAGATGAACGCGCCGCGAAAGACGTCGCCCGCCCCGGTCGAGTCGACAACCGTCACCGGCCGGGCCGGCTCGTGGTGCAGCGTGTCGCCGTCGAGCAGCATGGATCCTCGGGCGCCGAGCGTCACGCAGAGCAGGCCGTCGTGCGTGCGGCGCACCTTCCGCAGCGCGCGCTCGAAGTCTGATTCGCCGGTGAGCTCCTGCAGGAGATGCTCCGCGAAGATCGGGACCGTCACGCTGGCGACCAGCGCCTCGGTGCGATCGGTGCGCCTCTCGATATCGCTCGTCACCGGGACCCCCGCGTCGCGCCCAATCCTCGCGGCCCGAATGGCGGCCTCCTGATCCTCGTCGTCGACATGGATCAGTCGCGTGCCCGCGAGCGTGGCGGCGGTCAGCTCGTCGTCCCGAAGCGACAGGCTCG
>CAMCNL010000010.1 GCA_945876205.1 Candidatus Sulfopaludibacter sp. SbA3 | reverse complement strand
GTGCCATTCGCGTCCTTGTCGGCGGGCAGTCCGAAGAGCAGGACGGCCGGGACGCCATCCGCCTTCGCGGCGGTCGCTTCCTTGACCGCTTCGTCGACCGAGAGTTGGTAGACCCCCGGCATCGAGGAGACCTCGCGGCGCACGCCGTGGCCCTCGCACACGAACAGCGGATAGATGAAGCTGTCGGCGGTCAGGTGCGTCTCGCGCACCATCCCGCGAATGGCATCGGTGCGCCGAAGCCGGCGCGGCCGCCGCGCGAGGTTCAGGCGTGTTGCGGTTTGAACTGCCATGTAGCCGATCTTGCCACGAAGGGCACGAAGACGAATAGCCACGACGCACACGAAGAAGAAGCCACGAAGATCACGAAGCCAAACAGGCATCGCCACGAAGGGGCACGAAGAACACGAAGGTTTTCGTCTCTTCCTGATCTTCGTGCCTTCGTGGCTTCTTCTTCGTGATCGTCGTGGCTAAACGTTGGTGGCCTTCGCCGTTGCGAAGTGCGCCGCGATTGCATCGACCAGCGCGTGGATGGTGTAGCTGGCGGGTTGGATGGTGACCGGTATGCCGAGCTGTGCCGCGGCGTCGGCGGTCACCGGTCCAATCACCGCGACGACCGTGCTCTTCAGCAGGTCGGCCACCTGGTCGGCGCCGTAGATTCTCACGAAGTTGCGGACGGCGGAGGCGCTCGTGAACGTCACCGCGTCAAGGCGTCCTTCGAGCAGCATCTTGTAGACGTCCGGGTCGTCGTCTCGCTGGCTGTCCTGCAGCACGGTCCGGTACGCGGTGACCTCGGTGACCACCGCACCCACGCCGCGCAGGTCGTTGGCGATGACTTCGCGACCGATGTCGGCTCTTGGCAGCAGCACGCGCGCGCCTTTCAGGGACCCGTGCTCGGCCATGGCCGTCATCACGCCCTCGGCGCGGAATTCCCTCGGCACGAGGTCCACTTTGATGCCGTACTTCGCCAGCGCGTCGGCAGTGCCGGCGCCGACGGCGCACAGCCGCGGCCCCTTCAGTGCTCGCAGATCACGCGTGCCATCGAGCAGCATCATCATGAACGCTTCGACCGCGTTGGCGCTGCTGAAGACGATCCAGTCGAAGGCGTCCGCGGTGGCGGCCGCCCGCGCCAGCGGCTCGACGTCATCGGGCGGTTCGATGCGGATCATCGGCGCCTCGACCGAGTCGGCGCCGAGCGCGGCGAGCCGATCGACGAGCTCCGCGGCCTGCGCGCGCGGACGCGTCACCAGCACGCGGCGGCCGAAGAGGGGCCGCGTGTCGTACCAGCGCAGATGCTCCCTGAAGCCGGCGACGCGGCCGACGACGAGCACCGCCGCCGCCCTTCTCGGCGCCTCGTGGACCGCCGCGAGCAGCTCTTCGATCGTGCCGGCGATCGTCTCCTGGCTTGGGAGCGTCCCGTTGTAGATGATCACAGCCTGCCCGGCCGCCGGCCAGCCGTGCGATCGCATTGCCTCGAGGATCCGCGGAAGCTGGTGTCCGCCCGCGTAGCAGACCACCGTGCCTTCGAGGCGCGCGAGGCTGGCCCAGTCGACGTCAGGCGCGGTGCGGCTCTCGTCCTCGAATCCGCGTACCAGCGTCAGCGTGTCGCCGCCGCCCGGATACGTGACCGGCACGCCGGCGTAGGCCGGCACCGCGACGCCGGCGGGGATTCCAGGAATGATTTCGAAGGCCACGCCCTGCTCGTGGAGGTAGAGCGCTTCTTCACCGCCTCGATCGAACACGAACGGGTCGCCCCACTTGAGCCGGGCGACGATCTTGCCTTCGCGGGCCTTGTCTGCCAGCAGGTAGCTGATCGCCTCCTGCGCCATCGCCTGGGGAGAGGCGGTGCCGACGTCGATCAGCTCGGCGCCGGTGCGCGCATGCTGCAGGAGGCGACGGGGCACGAGATGGTCGTAGACGACGACGTCGGCGACGCGCAGGCAGTTCAGGCCGTTGACGGTAATCAGTCCGGGATCGCCCGGACCTGTGCCGATCAGGTAGACGACGCGTTGTCTCACGGCTGGATGCCTTCCACGGCGCCCTGCGTCCGCTGCACGTCGGCCAGGATGTCTCCTGCTCCGCGCGCCAGCAGCAGCTCGGCCGCCTCGATGCCGACGCGCTCGGCGTCTGCGATCGGCCCGCGCGTTTCGGCGCGCGCCGCGCGTGAACCGTCCACGGCGACGACAATGGCGATCATCCGAAGCTCGCTGCCGACCTCCGATGCGAAGCCGCCGATCGGCATCTGGCACCCGCCGCCGAGCCGCGTCACGAGGGCACGCTCAGCCGAAAGTGCCGCCGCCGCGGCGTGGTCGGTGATGCGCACCACCTGCTCGCGCACCCGCTCGTCGCCCATCCGGATTTCCACGGCGATGATCCCCTGGCCCGGTGCGGGGACGCAGGTGTCCGGCGGCAGCGCGGTTGAAATCCGCGCATCGAACTTCAGGCGCCTGAGCCCAGCCGCCGCCAGGACGATCGCGTCGAAGTCGCCCGAGTCGAGTTTTCTGAGGCGCGTGTCGAGGTTGCCGCGGATCGGAAGGAACTTCGCGCCGGGAAACATCCGCGTGAGCTGCGCCGAGCGGCGGACGCTGCTCGTGCCGATGCGCGGCGCCCGTCCAAGCCGTCTCACCACATCGTCGAGCGCCAGCGCCTCTTCGCCGCTCGGAAGAACGATCGCATCGCGGGCATCCCCGCGCGGCAGCACGGCGCCGATGGCGAGACCGGCAGGCAGCACCGCCGGCATGTCCTTGCTGCTGTGCACGGCGAGATCGATCGTGCCGTCGAGCAGGGCGTCCTCGATCTCTTTCACGAACAGCCGCTTGCCGCCAATCTCCGAGAGCGCGGCCTCTGAGAGGCGATCGCCGGACGTCTTGATGACGATGATCTCGCACGCGACGTCCGCGCGCTCTCGTAGCAGGCCGGCGACGGCGTCGGCCTGGAACAGCGCGAGCTGGCTGCCGCGCGTGCCGAGTTTCAATGTGTCCATGCTATTTGCCGCGGCGATCCCCGGGGGTGGGCTGCGGATTGTCTGTGGCCGCGTCGCTGGCCGAATCGTCGCGCAAGCGGAACAGTCGATTCACGGCTTCGGTGTAGGCCATCTGGGTTTCTGCGTCAGGCAGCGCCTTGAGCTGCTCGGTCGGTTCGAGCAGGAACTTCTCGACGATCAGGCGCGTCACCTCGTCGACCCGGGCGCGCGCTTCGGGCGGGAGTCCCGCCAGTTTGCCGTCGAGACGCTGCAGTTCGGTGCGGCGAATCTCGTGGAGCCGCTCGCGCAGCGCAACGACCGTCGGGATCGTGGCGCGCGACCGCTGCCAGGTCGTGAATCTCGAGAGCTCTTCCTCGACGATCGCCTCCGCGTGCTGGATCTCGGCGCCCCGGCGTGAGAGGTTCTCGCGGACGATGCCCTGCAGGTCATCGACGTTGTAGAGGAACACCTGCTCGATCTCGCTGACCGACGGATCGACGTCGCGCGGCACGGCGATGTCGATGATGAAGAGCGGCGAGTTACGGCGCCGGCGTGTGACCGACTCCACGTCGCTTCGGGTGATGATCGGACGCGCCGAGCCGGTGGCGGTGATGACGATATCGGCCCGGCCGAGCGCGGCGGTCATGTCCTCCCACGGAATCGCCCTGCCGCTGACCTCGGCGGCCAGCGCCTCGGCGTTCGCGGTGGTGCGGCTGGCAATGACGATCTCCGCGACGCCGCAGCCTCGCAGGTGCTGCGCCGTGAGCGTGCTGATTTCACCGGCGCCGAGGAGCAGTACGTGGCGCCCTTCGAGGCGTCCGAAGATTTTTTTCGCCAGCGAGACGGCGGCGAAGCTCACCGAGACTGCGCCCTCGCCGACGGCCGTTTCCGTCCTGACGCGTTTGCCGACGCCGAACGCCCAGGGAAACAGCTTGCTGAGAAGCGGCCCGGTGCAGCGGCGATCCGCCGCCGCCTGAAACGCATCCTTCACCTGCCCGAGGATCTGCGGCTCGCCGACGACCAGGGAATCGAGACCCGCCGCCACCTTGAACAGATGGCGCGCGGCCGCCGCGTCATCGTAGGAAAACAGGTGCGGCTGAAAATCCGCGCGCGACAACTGGTGGTACTCGCTCAGAAAGGCAATCAGCTCTTCATGCGCCCGTGGCAGATCGCTGCTCGCGACGTAGATCTCCGAGCGGTTGCACGTCGAGAGCACCACCGCCTCGGCAGCCGACGGCCGGGTCGAGAGCGCCTCGACCGCCGCACCGAGGTCGCGGCTCGAAAAGTCGAGACGCTCGCGCAGATCGACTGGCGCCGTGCGGTGGCTCACGCCAAGAAGGAAGAGATGCACCTCAGTTAAACGTGTGGCTGGTGGTCACGAAGTAATTAATCAGCAGGAAGTTCAGCAGCACGATGGCGAACCCCACCGGCGAGAGCCACGCTGCCCGCTTTCCGCTCCAGCCCATCGTCCGGCGGGCGAACAGCGCGAACGAGTAGACCGCCCACGTCAGCAACGCGACGAAGATCTTCGGATCGTTCAACGCCATCGCCTGCAGGTTCGGGTCGTCCGGTGAGGTGACGCGTGCCTGGCCGGTCCAGATTATCCCGACGATGACGCCAACCGTCAGGAAGACCCAGCCCACCGTCACGGCGCGCGAGTTCATCAGGTCGAGAATCTGCAGCGAGGGCAGCCGCGCGAAGAAGTAGCCGAGGTGCTTCTTCTTGATCTCCTTGAACTGCAGCACGTAGGTGAGGCCGAGCACGCTCGCGAGCGCGAAGCTCGCGTAGGCAAAGAGGAGCGAGGACACGTGCACCCAGAACCACGGACTGTCGAGGACGGGGTCGGCGTTCTCGACGCCCGGGTAGATCGCGGGTATCGTCTGGAGTCCGATGACGATCGGCAGGATAAACACGCCCATCGCGCGTTCGTCAGTCGTCAGCTCGAGATAGAGATACGAGAGCGTGAGCAGCCACACGAACGTCGAGATGGCGCGCGACGGGTTGGCAAACGGCACATGCCGCACCTCCATCGTCTGCATCCCGATGACGAAGGTGTGGACGAGCACCGCGAAGAGCAGCAGCGTCGTCGCCGTGCGGCCGGCCTGCGGCTGGCGGCGTGCGAAGTGCACGGCGTACGCGACACCCGCGATCGCGTAGAGGACGAGAGGGAGGACGTTCACCGCGTGGGGGCGTAATAGCCCTTTTTCGTCCGCGGCGTGGCGCTCGGCTTCGCGACCTGGACGACGAGACGACGCCACGCGCCGTCGCGCTTGGCGTTGCGCGACGTGTAGCCCAGCGTGTACTGGCTGGCGAGCTCGTCGGCGATCGTCGTGTAGACGCCGTTGAGATCCTCAACCTTCGTCGGGAAGAACGCGCGGCCGCCCGTCTCTTGCGCGAGCTGGCGCATCACGAACTCCGCCTCGCGGAAGCCCCGGGTCTGGGTGTCGGTGCCGCGCAGCGCGATGGTGTAGATCGCCGTCTCCGAGCGTTTCGCGAGGTCGAGCACCTCGTCGAACGAGACCAGGCTGGAGGTGTCTTCACCGTCTGAGAAGACGACGAGCGCCTGCCGGCGAACGTCTTCTTCCGACTGCACCCGGATCTTGCGCAGCTCCTTCAGCGAGATGTAAATCGCGTTGTGAAGGGACGTGGAGCCGCCGGCGGAGGTCTGGAGGATCGCCGACTCGAGCTCGTTCTGGTTCGAGGTGAACGGCTGGCGGATCTGGACGCTGCTGTCGAAGTCGATGATCTGCGCGAGGTCGGCCGGCTTCAGGCGCTTCACGAAGTTGACCGCCGCGATCTGCAGCGTCGAGAGCTTGTCTTCCATGCTGGCGCTGCTGTCGAGCAGCATCGACATCGCGATCGTCTGCTGGCGGCGATTGAAGAAGGTGAGGTCCTGCTTCACGCCGTCTTCGAACACGGTGAAGTCATTCTGGTCGAGGTCGGTGACGTAATGTTGCGCGCCGTCGACGACGGTCACGTTGAGCGACACGATGTCGACGGCGGCGCGGAACACCTGCGACTGGCGGCTTGGCGCCGCTGGCTGCGGCGCAGTCTGGGTCGGAGGCGTCGCCGACGCCGGTGTCTGGGCCGTGGGCGCGCTGACGAAGAAAGCGAGCAGGGTCGCCGCGATCAGAATCACACGTCTCACGTCAGGCTCCAGTCTGGCCTCGTGCCGGCGCACCATGCATCTTCACGTCTTTACGACCAGACGTGATTTCGGTCTTCTGGGACGGGATCAGCGACTCGGGCCGTCCGTAGACGACCTTGTACTGCGATGAGAGCTCGCGGGCAAGCTTGACGAGCGCCGGGATGATCGCGGAATCGGCCAGCAGCGTCACGCGCTGACCGCCGGTCTCCTTGGTGCCGATGTCGAGGACGAACGCGCGCTCGCGCTCGGCGTTGTCGTCGGTCGAGTAAAACCCGCCAATGGTCAGGGCGTGCAGCGCCGCGCCTGCCTGGTTCATCGCCGCAATCACGTCCCGGTAGTGGCGATTGGTGAATTCCACGCCGTCGGTAATGACCGACACGATCACCGCACGCGGCGTCTCTCGCTTCCGCAGGCCGGTCGACGTTTCGACGATCGCGTCAAGCAGGGTCATCCCGCTGCTGCTCATGGAGAACAGGCGTCCGGCGCCGTCCTCGAGGCGCTTCGCGTCGGAGGTGTAATCGACGAGGACGGTGGGACGGTCGGCGAGCGAGATGATCGCGATCTGGTTCTGCGGCGCCATCTTCGCGACGAAGCCCCTGATGCCGTCGCGGATCGAGCCGATGGCATTGCTGGCGGATGCGCTGGTGTCGACCAGCAGCGCGATATCGATCGGCTCGATCGCGCGGGAGACGCGGAGCACCTCGCGGCGCAGGCCGTCCTCGCGGATGATGAAATCGCCCGGCCCGAGACCTTCGACCGACTCGCCCTTGTCATCGAGCGCGCTGACGTAGACGGTGCGCTCGCGGTTGCCCGCCTGCGCCCGCAGATCGGGGGCTGTGAACCCCGCCGCCACGACGAAGAAGGCGGCCGCCGGGAGGAGCACCGTGAGGATCAGTCGGCGCGTCATGTCTGTGAAAAGATTGTACTTCGCCGGGGCTTGGTGAACTATTTCACAAGACGGTATACTGGCTTGCTGTCGTCACGAGAAATGCCCAATCAGAAGCGCGGCCTGGCTCGTTCGCTCCAGGTTTTCCAGGATACGGTGGTCACGGCGGGCCCGGCCGCCGGGGCGAGTTACACGCTGATTGGCGCCATTATCCTGCTCGGCGGCATCGGATTCGCCGTCGACCGGTGGCGCGGCACGTCGCCGTGGTTCCTGCTCGGCGGCCTCGCGCTTGGCTTGATCGTCGGCTTTTACCAGCTGGCCCGGGCCGTCTGGCGCAAATGAAACCAGCGTGGTGGATGGCGATGGCGAGCATCGCGTCGGCGCTCGCGGCGACCCGCCTGCTGGACATCGATGCCGATCGGGAAATCGTGCTCGGGATGATCGGACCGCTGGTGGCCGCGGTGGCCACCTGGGTGCTCGTCGAGCGGACGTTTACGGGCAGCCATCCGGAGCGCCTGACGCCGCGGATGATTCAGGCGTTTGCCGCGAAGATGGTGTTCTTCGCGGCCTATGTCGTGGTGATGCTCAAGGTGCTGCCGGTTCGGCCCATTGAGTTCGTGGTCAGCTTCACCAGTTATTTCATCGCCCTGCACGTGATCGAGGCGCTCTGCATGCGCCGCCTGTTCGCTCGCGGGATGGAAAAAGGATGATGTTCGCGCAACCAGAGGCCCATGAGGCCATCGCCCAGGGCGCCCACGAGGCTGCTGCCGAGGGGTTCAACGCCGGCGAATTGCTCATCGGACACGTGTCCAACAGTCCGCTCGACCACCCTCTAATCCATCTCCCCACGCTGTTCGGCATCGACTTCTCCGTCACCAAGCATGTGTTCATGCTGTGGTTGGTGGCCGCGACCGTCTTCCTCGTGGTGACGGTGGCGGTGCGCAGCTACCTGCGCCAGGAACAGATGATCCCGCGCCGCTTCATGAACAGCATCGAGGCGCTGGTCGAGTACCTGCGCGACTCCGTAGTGCAGCCGAACGTCGGCGCGAAATGGGTCCGCACCTGGACGCCGCTCCTGCTCACGCTGTTTGTCTTCATCCTCGCCGCCAACGCGATTGGCCTGATCCCAATTTTCGACGTCGTCGGGCTGCTCAATCATTCGGTGCTGCACCTCGACCCCGAGAGCTTCCTCATGCGCCTGACGCACGGGGGCACGACCGCGACCGCCAACTTCAACGTCACGGCGGCGCTCGCTATGGTCACGTTCGGCGCGATCATCGTCGCCGGGTCGAAGGCCCACGGCTTCGTGAAGCACTGGAAGAACCTCATGCCCGGCGGCGTCTCGCCGGCGCTTGGCATCGTTCTGATCCCGATCGAAATCCTCGGGATGCTGGTGCGGCCGTTCGCGCTGACGATGCGACTTGCGGCCAACATGACGGGGGGGCACCTCGCCATTCTCGCGATCCTGTCGTTCGTGTTCATCTTCACGGAGATGGCCGGCGCGGCGGTCGGCATGGGCGTCGGCCTGGTCTTCTCGGTGCCCCTCGCAGTCGGCATCTCGGCAATCGAAATCATCGTGGTCCTGGTGCAGGCCTACGTGTTTACACTGCTCACGGCCGTGTTCATCGGCATGGCCATTCACGCGCACCATTAAGTTGGCGCGGGCGGGTCCCCCCGGACCCGTTTTATACAACGGCGGGTGAGGAAACGACCCGCCCTACGGAGGAACGACGAATGGAAGGTTTTGCGCTCGCGTATATGGGTGCCGGCATCGGCCTGGGATTGGTCGTCATCGGCGCTGGACTGGGTATCGGTAAGCTTGCGGCGAGCCTCGCCGAGAGTGTCGCGCGGCAGCCAAGCGCCGTCGGTGCGATCACCGGCGCCGTGAATCTTCCGCTGTTCCTGCTCGAAGGCGTGGCGATTCTCGCCGAAGTGTTCGCGCTGCTCATCGTGCTGCTGAAGTAAGGGTCATGAATCCGCTCGTCCAGCCAGATCCGGGACTGTTCATCTGGACCATCGTCACCTTCCTGGTGCTGCTGGCGCTGCTCGCGAAGTTCGCGTGGGGTCCGCTGCTCGAGGCGCTCGACAAGCGCCAGGAATCGATCCGGAAGTCGCTCGACGATGCCCGGCGCGCCAGGCAGGAACTGGAACAGATCCACCAGGAGTCGAAGCGCATCCTCGGGACGGCGCGTACCGAGGCGGAGGCGATCGTCGCCAGCACGCGCGCCGACGCGGAACGGCTCAGGGAAGAACTGAAGCAGAAGGCGCGGGCCGAAGCCACCAACCTCGTGAAGAGCGCCGAGCGCCAGATCGAGATGGAGACGGCGCGTGCGCTGCAGCAGATTCGCCAGGAAGCCGTCGACCTGTCGGTGGCGATTGCGTCGAAGCTCATTCAGCGCAACCTCACGAAGGAAGACAACCAACGGTTGATCGACGAGACGATCGGTCAGCTCGACACACAGCGTCACTGAAGACGCCACAGACGCAGGGCCACCGTATGAGCCTGCGGGCCGACCGGCGCATCGTCACGGTCGTCGGGACGCTCGCGGGCGCGGCGCTCTTCGCCTACGCGGTACGGAGCGTAGGCGGCGCCGCGATCCTGCAGGGGGTCCGGCGCGTCGGGTGGGGCTTCGTGGTCATCCTGGCGCTGGCCGGCGCCCGATTCCTCATCCGCGCCGAGTGCTGGCGGCTGTGCCTGCCGCCGGGCACTCGCCTCAGCCGCGGCCAGGCACTGCGCGCATTCCTCGCCGGCGACGCCGTCGGCAGCATCACACCGCTCGGACTGCTCGCGAGCGAGCCCACCAAGGTTCTCCTCACACGACATCACCTGGCGACGCGCGAATCCGTGTCGTCGCTGGCCGTCGAGAATCTCGTCTACGCGGCGTCGGTCATCGCGATGATCGTGGTCGGCCTCGTGGTCATGCTGATCGCGATGCCGTTGCCTTCGACACTGCGAGGGTTTGTGATCGCGGCGCTGGCAGGAGCAGTCGTGGGCGCCGCCGTGGCGTTCCGCGTGTTGCGCGGTACGTGGGATGAAGCGCGCGGCCCGCGTCCGAAGTGGCGCGAGAAGCTCGCGACCGTGCGGCAGTCCGTGCTGGGATTTTCAGCGGGCCATCCCGGACGCCTGTGGCGTGTCTTCGGGCTTGACCTTGGTTTTCACACGCTCGCGGTCGCCGAGGTCTACCTGACGCTGGGTTGGCTCCTGGGCGACCGCAGTCCAACCCTCGCGCAGGCGATCGTCTTCGAGGCGCTGAACCGCGTGGTGACGGTCGCATTCAAGTTCGTGCCGTTCAGGATTGGCGTGGACGAAGCGCTGTCCGGCGCCCTCGCGCCGGTACTGGCCGTCAACCCGGTTGCCGGCGTGGCGCTGGCGGTCGTGCGGAAGATCAGGAATCTCTTCTGGGCAGGCATCGGGTTGACCTTAGTGGCCACGCACCGGGGACGGCCGTAGGATGCGCGTCATCTGCCTCCTTCTTCTCGTCGCTGCGATTCCTGCCGCGCAGGAGCGCCCCCTCCCCGACTACGAGACGTTTGCCGCGCAGGTGAAGGCGCACCTCGCGACCGACGAGGAACGCCAGAGCGGCTACAGCTTCACGGAGCGGCGCGTCGAGCAGAAGCTGGACGGCTCGGGCCGGACACGGGACGAATCGGTCAAGGTCTTCGAGGTCTACCCCGGGCTGCCTAGCGAGGATCGATATCGACGCCAGGTCGAGGAAGACGGCAGGCGGGTGCCGCCGGACCAACTGGCGAAACAGGACCGCGCGCGGCAGAAGCGCGTCGAGGCGTATGGGCGGCAGGTCGCCTCGACGGCGACGCCGTCGCAGCGGCAGTCAGTCGCGCGCGAAGAAGACAAGGCGCGGCGTGAGTACTCCGCGGCCGTTGACGACCTGTTTCGCGTCTACGACATCCGAATGGTGGGACGCGAGGCGATCGAGGGGCACGACACGATCGTGGCGGCGCTCACCCCGAAGGCGGGCGTCAAGCCGCTGACCAGGGACGGCAAGGTCATGCGGCACTTCAAGGCGCGCGCGTGGATCAGCGAGTCAGACTACGAGCTGGTGCGCGTGGAGATCGAAGCCATCGACACCCTGTCGTTCGGCCTTGGCCTGCTCGCCCGTGTGCACAAGGGGACGGTCGCGTCGTACGAACGTCGCAAGGTCAATAACGAGGTGTGGCTGCCGGCGAAGGTGACGTGGACCGCAAGTGCGCGCGTGGCGCTCGTGCGCCGCCTGCGCCTCCGCGGTGTCTCGGAGTTTTCCAACTACCGCAAGTTCAGCGTGGATACGTCGACGACGTACGCGCCGCCGCCACGCTGAGGCCCGGCGGGAAGTTCCGCTGTTCTTCCTTGAAATGCATCTCGGCTTCGGCGGGGCGCTCCAGCTTCACGAGTGACTCGCCGAGATATTGCTGCAGCTCTTCGAGCGGGGCGCCGCCCGCTTCGAGCGCCGTAGCGGCCTCTTCGAACGCGGCGAGCGCCCCCTCGTAATTGCCTTCGTCGAACAGCAGCCGGCCCCGCACGAACTGCGGCATCGGCAGCGATGGATCCGCCGCGTGCGCCCCTTCGGCATGCGCCGTCGCCTCCTCCGCGTCGTGCCGCGCGAGGGCGACGCGGGCCGCGACTTCGTGCGCCAGTGCGCGGGCAACCGGGTTCTCGCGCTCCGCGAGTGCGACGGCGAGCGCAGCCCGATCTCTCGCCTGCTCGTACTGCCGCGCACGCATCAGGATGCGCGCCAGCGCCGCCGGTGCATCGGAGACGTCGGGATTGAGTCTGGCCGCGGCGCGAAACGCCATCGCTGCCTCGTCGAGCCGCACGGTCCGCGCGAGCAGCGTTCCCAGCTGGTACTGAACGACGGGAAGATCCGCGTGCGCCCTCGCGATGTCGCGCATCCGATCGATCGCGGCGGCGTAATTCTGCTCCCCGGCAAGCTTGACCGCGGCGCGGTGACCCTGGATGAGCGTCTCGTTGCCGAACGGATCGATGGTGGGGGCATCGGCGTGCGCAAGCCGTGCGCCCTTCATGTAGCCGATGGCGGCATAGCGGTCTTCGTCAGCCGCCGGAATGTCGCCTGGCAGCTGGATCGTGGTGCCTTCGAGAAGTCGATCCAGCTCTGTGCTCAGACGTGCATCTTCGGGCGTCGTCGGTTCCAGTGGAGCCGCCGCCGGCTGGCTGAGGTCGTAGAGCGCGTTGTGATCGCCGCGCACGTAGCGATACTGTCCGCGCGTCAGCGCGTAGACGGGGCGTCCGCCAACCCTGTAGCGCGCCACCAGCGACTCGGCATAGAGCGGCTGGTCGACGAGCACGGCGTCCTCGTTGTCGAGCACCGGCCGCAGCGACCGCCCGCGGAGGCCGGATGGAATCGGCGCGCGCACGAGATCCAGCAGCGTCGGCAGGATGTCGATGAGCTGAACCGGCGCGGCAATTCGTCGCCCGGCGCCGTCGAGGCGCGGCTGCTTGATGATGAGCGGCACGCGGAGTGAGGCTTCATCGAGCGACACGAGTGACCCCGAGTCACCGTGATCGGCGGTCAGCAGGATGGTGGCGCTATCGTAGATGTCGCGCTGCTTCAGCGTCTGCACGAGACGTGCGACGACGGTTTCCGCGGCGGACGCATTGACCTCGATGAACAGGAAGAACCGCTGCCCGCCCTGGGTGCGCAGCCACCGTTCCGCGGCGTCCGCTGTCAGCGCGCCGTCGCGCTCGAGCGGCGGTGTCAGGGCGTCTTCCACCTCGGGCAGGTCGGCATCGAAGAACGCGAATCCCTGCGCCACTCCCGTTTGACGCCGCAGCAGAAATGACGAGACCGCGGCGCCGGTCGCGAACCCGCGATTACGCAGCAGCTCCGCCAGCGTCCGTTCGCTGTCGGCCAGCACGAAGCCCGCGTCATCGCGGACGCCGTGCTCGAACGGGAGCTTCCCCGAGAGGAGTGAGGCGTGCGCGGGAAGCGTCTGCGGTGAATGCGAGTACGCGCGATCGAACACGATTGCATCCGCGGCGAGCGCGTCGATGGCTGGCGTGTCGGAACGGGCGGCGCCGTAGGCCGACAGCCGCGCCGCGCTCAGGCCGTCGATCGAGATGACGAGGAGCGGACCCTGATGCGGCGGCGATTCCCGCGCGTACAGCCATCCGGCGAGAGCGGCGCCCGCCACCGCCACGAAGAACAGGACGACGATGACGGTGGCCTGCCAGCGGCGGACGGGGGCGGGACGGCGAGTCGGCACGACGCTAGTTCTTCTTCAGATCTTGAAGACGCGTGCTGACGACGGCCATCTCGGTCTTCGCGCGCTCGTTGGTGGAGTCGTCCCTGAGCAGGTCGGCGTAGGCGTTCACGGCTTTCTCGAGCAGCGCCACCCGCGCGGCGGGATCGTTTTCGCGCTCGGCCTTGTCCCGGTAGGTGCCGGCGATGACGAGGTTCAACGTCGTGAGCTTCGGATTCTTCGTCTGGATCGATTGATACGCGGTGATCGCCTGGTCGAACCGGCCGTCGTCGCGGAGGGCGTTGGCGGAGGCGAGTTGCTCCTGGATGTCCTTGACGAGCGCGCCCGCGAGTGGACCCGGGTCGCGGCGCATCGTGAAATCGAAGGGCGGGCCCGGCTGGCTGCGGATGACGGCGTCACCCTCGCTGAGGAAAAACCCGGGCGCCTCGGCAACGAAGTGCCAGGTCGCCGTCGTGCGAAGACCGAGCATCGCGAAGCGGCCCTTTTCGTCGGTGGTGGAAGTGAACTCGCGGGGCGACGCCTCGGGATTGATGGCTCTGACGGTCGCGCCCTTGATCGGCTTGCCGGCGGTGTCTTTGACGACGCCGGACACGCGTCCGGTCTGCGCCTCGGCCGCTCCGGCAAGCGCGAGCGTAAGCACGGCAAGTGCAACGAGATAGACACGTAGCATTGCGTGGGTCCCCCTCAAATGCGCGGGCTCTATCTTATCGCAGGGTTCGGTTGATTCCGGAACCAGGAACCCTGAACTAAGAACCGGGCTGTGCTTTGTTGTCGAGCTTGTTGCGGTACATCAGGCCGTCGGCGATGCGGATGGCGTCGGTCAGCGTGCCAGCCTCCCCGGGGACGGCGGCGACGCCTACGCTCAACCCGACGCCGACAGGCAGGTTCGCCTCCTCGCGCTGGCGTTCGAAGGCCAGCTTCAGCTCCTCCGCCTTGCGTTCGGCCTCGTCCACGCCGCAGGTCAGCAACAGCAGAAACTCGTCGCCACCCCACCGGATCACGAAGTCGGATTCGCGCACCTGCGTGCGGAGCAGGGTGCCGAGCATCCTCAGGATCTGATCGCCGACGTCATGTCCGCGCGTGTCGTTGAGACGCTTGAAATGATTGACGTCGACGAACACGACCGAGATCGGCGCTCCGTAGCGGCGGTGCCGCTGCATCTCGCGGCGCTCGATCTCGTCGAAGAACCGCCGGTTGTGGCAGCCGGTGAGCGGATCGGTGATCGCCAGCCGCTGCACTTCCTGGTTGGCGGCCGCCAGGCTCCGGTTGGTCCGGCGCAACTCGGCGGTCATGTCCTCGAACACGAGCACGTGCATGCCCAGCGCGACGAACATGTTGATGACGATGTTGAAGCCAAGCAGGTGATTGAAGGTCTCCGTACCCCAATCGAGATTGAGCACGACGCCAGCCGCCGCGGCGTTGGAAGCGGTCATCAGCGCCAGGCCCGCGCCGATCAGGGCCGTGCCGATGGAGCGTGTGCGGGCGGTGAGGCGCAAGTATCGCAGGGCAGACCATCCGAAGAGAATGGCCGCGGCCGCCGGTCCCGTCATCAGCACGAACCTCAGCGGCAGCAGAAACGGCGACGCCAGAAACCAGACAGCGGTGATCGCCGCGACGCGGACGGGCGCGTTCCACCGCAGCGGGGCGTCCGGGAACGCTTCGGCGCCGAGCAGGGTGAGCCCGGCCGACCAGACGCCGAGCAGGTGCGCGAGCCCGAGCATCACGCTCCCGAACCGCACGTCCGGATAACCCTGGCCGAGCAGCATCAGCGATGCGGCGATCAGGAGCCAGCTGCCGATCCAGTAGACGATGAACGCGCGGCCCCGGTAGAGATACAGGATGCTCAACATCGACGCGGCGATCAGCGCGCCGTACGCGGCAAAGAGGCGCGGACTCACCAGCATCGGCGCGGGCGCGGGGATGCTCTGCAGTGATTCGAGGTTTTCGAAGAGGTCGGGTCCTGGCTGCGCGGAGACGACGGAGGCGTTCAGCGTCCAGAGGACGATGAAGAGCGTCGCCGCATTCCGGCAGGCACGGGGATACATGGCGTCAATAGAGCTGGTAGAGCATCAGGTAGATGACGACACCGGTCACCGACACGTAGAGCCAGAGAGGCAGCGTCCACCGCGCGATTCGAACGTGGCGTTCGTACTGCGCCCGGAGTCCGCGCGACGCCGTCATCAGCGCGAGCGGGACGATCGCGATCGCCAGCAACACGTGGCTGATCAGGATGGTGAAGTATACGACGCGCACGGCGCCCGTCCCCGGGAACGGCCGCGATCCCGTGTTCAGGTGGTAGGTCACGTAGGAGGTCAGAAACAACACGGATGACGTCAGCGCCGCCAGCATGCAGCGCTTGTGCAGGGTCGCATCGCCGCGCCGGATGAAGACGTAACCGGTCGCGAGAAAGATCGCGGAGATACCGTTGAGCGTCGCGTTCACCGCCGGCAGGTCAGAGATTTCCATGATGGTGGCAGGCGGGGGTGCCGATGGGCGTTCTAGAGAAACAGGCGATCGATGATCAGAGCGGTCCAGAGCAGCGGCAGGTAGATGATCGAGAAG
The DNA here is from genome assembly GCA_945876205.1 of Candidatus Sulfopaludibacter sp. SbA3. GTDB lineage: Bacteria > Acidobacteriota > Vicinamibacteria > Vicinamibacterales > UBA2999 > CANNDT01. The sequence goes on along the minus strand of CAMCNL010000010.1, from coordinate 17,479 downwards.
AGGAAGAGGCGGCGGGCCGCGAGCATCGAGCGCTCGCGAGCGAACGCCGCGGCCAGGCCGATCAGCAGGAAGCCGAGCACGGTGGCGACGATGCTGTACGGCAGGCCGGAGAGTCCGACGCCGGCGGGCAGCAGGCTCACGGGCCAGAGCACGGCGGCATAGAGAAACGCCTGCTGTCCGGTGCGCCGGCCGTCGGGTTCGAGCACCGGCAGCAGCGGAATTCCGGCGGCCGCATAGTCGTCGCGATAGAGCCACGCGATCGCCAGGAAGTGCGGCATCTGCCACATGAAGACGATCCCGAACAGCACGACGGCCGGGAGCGTCACCGATCCCGTCGCCGCAGTCCAGCCGATGACCGGCGGCAGCGCTCCAGGAATTGCGCCGACGAGCGTTGCCAGCGAGGTGCGCCGCTTCAGCGGCGTGTAGACGAACACGTAGCTCACCAGCGTCAGCGCTGCGACGGCCGAGCAGAGCGGGTTGACCGCGACCGCGAGCTCTACCAATCCGGCTACCGACAGAAGGGATCCGAACGCCGTGGCCTCGGCGACGCCAAGACGTCCGCCGGGCAGCGGACGATTGCGCGTGCGGCGCATCAGCGAATCGGTTTCGCGCTCCCATACCTGGTTGAGCGCCGCCGCGCCGCCGGCCACGAGCGCGGTGCCGACGAGCGTGTGAAGGAGCAGAGCGAATGGAACGCCCGACGGCGACCCAAGGTAGACGCCCCCCAGCGTCGTGATGATCACGAGCATGTTGAGGCGCGGCTTGGTGAGCTCGACGAAATCGCCAGGGCCGCCGGTGGTGGCCACTGGGACGCTGGCCGCGTGCGCCGCCGGCTTCATGCCGCGCTCCCGTACGCCCGGGGCGCCGCGTCGAATGCAAACCTGGGACGGTGAGCGCGGAGCGTCAGCACCAGCGATGTCCCGAAGACCGCCGCACCGGTCACGACGTGCAGCGAGTTGATGATGAACTGCTTGCCGCTGAGCACGGTCAGCGCTCCCAGGGTGATCTGCACAGCGACCAGGGCGAGCAGCAGGATCGATGGACGCCGAAGCTCACCACGCCGCCCGTGATGGTAGAGGGCGTGCCCCGTGGTGGCGATGACCATCGAGGCGACGATCAGCGCGCCCACGCGATGCGCGAAATGAATGGCGATCTTCGCGTCCCACACCGGCGGAATCAGGCGTCCAAACGCGAACGGGAAATCGGGAATCGCCAGCCCCGCGTCGGTGTGCCTCATCGTCGCGCCGGCGAGAATCTGCACGTAGATGAGGATCGTCGTCGCCAGCGCGATCCGCTGCAGGACAGGGTCACCGTTGTATGCGGCGCGGGCCTTTACGGCCCGCGATGGCTCGTAGGCTGATTTCCATCCTGGTGACAGTACCAGGGCGATGGAAATCGTCAGGCAGAAGACGAGCTGCGCGAGTCCCGCATGCGCAATCGATACGAGATCGGGGAGGTACCACAGCACGGTGATACCGCCGAGGATGCCCTGCGTCACGACCGCGGCGAGCGCCACGTATCCCATCCGCCGCACCCAGGCGCGCGGCTCTGCCCGCCACAGCCACACGGCGAGAATGACGATGAGAAATCCGACCGTGCTGGCAATCAGGCGGTGGGTGTGCTCATAGCGGATGCCGCCGACCATCTTGTCGAGCGGAAACGTGAACATGAACCAGCCGTAGGTCGTCGGCCAGTCCGGCACGGAGAGTCCCGACCCGGTGCTCGTGACGAGACCGCCAGCAAAGATCAGCACGGCGGTCGAGGTCGCGACGAGCAGCGCGAACAGGTACAGCAACATTCCCCGCTATGACACGTTAGAGCTTGAACGTCATGGCGACGTCCTTCGTTTCCTTCTCGCCGACGGTGACCATCTGGGTCTGCGTCCCGAGCTTCTCGTGCCACGCTTCGATCGTGTACGTGCCAGGCGGCAGGCCCTTGAGCGCGAACGAGCCGTCGGCGCCGGTGACGGCGAAGAACGGATGGTCGAGGACACCGACGAACGAGTTCATCCAGCCGTGCACGTCACACTTGAACGGCACCATCACTTCCTTCGTGGTGAAGGTGTGAATGTTCTTCATCCCCTTGAGCGGCTGCCCCTGGTTGAACTCGGCGTTCTGCGTCGCGAGCGCATGTACGTTGTGCAGCGTCGCATCGTCATTCCTGATCTCGAGCGGCTGACCCACCTGGATGCCGAGGACGTGCGGGAGGTAGTGACAGCCTTGCTGGTTGAGCACGACGGGCGTGGAGGGCGCCGCAAACGTGCGATTACCCAGGCCATCCTTGACGTAGACGAACACGTTCTGCAGCTCGCCGCCGCTGCCGACGAGGAACGCTTCGGTGGTCGCCGGTGGTGCGCCCGGCTGCGCGCAGTTCGGGTCCGAGGTCATCTTGATCGGTGCGGCCGCAGGCGCGGTGCCGGCAAACGAGATCTTGCCCGTCACCGTGGCCGCCGTCGCCGACTCAATCGTGGTCGGCGGTGTCGCGGGGGCGCCGGTCGCGGCGGGCGTCGAGGAATCCGGCTGGCCACCGCCGCACGCGGCCGTGAGCAGGGCAACGGTCATGGCTGCCGACAGGCAGCGGATACTGAATCGTCCTGACATCGAATGTCTCTCCAACCTTGAATTATGGCACCTGGCCGCCGGCCTCGGTGATCTTGCGGAAAACACGATCCTGCATCCACTTCGTGTCCCACCATTCGACCGGGTTGACCGGATGCCCGTTGACCATCATGGTGAAGTGCAGGTGATCGCCGGCCGCCAGGCCGGTGGTGCCGCTGCGTCCCAGCGTCTGCCCCTTCTCGACCGTGTCGCCCGCCTTCACGTCGATGGACGACAGGTGCCCGTAGAGCGACTGCACCCCCAGGCCGTGATCGAGAATGACGCAGTTGCCGAAGATGCCGAGGTCTCCGGCATGCATCACGACGGCGCGGTTGGCGGCCAGCACCGGAATGTGTTGCGTGACGGCGAGGTCGAAGCCGAGGTGCACCTGCTGATCGACGTCCTTGCCCTGGTACACGTAGGTGCGGTTGTCCGCGAACTTCGCTTCGACCGAGGCGTTGCCGAGCGCCTGGAACGCATCCTTCCAGAGCATCTGCGGAGCGGTCTTCTTGGCGAGATCCTCGGCCGTCTGGGAATTGCGCCGGCGCAGCTCGCCGTTGATCTTGAGGAAGGACGGGAGCAGATCCTGCGGTCCGGTCGGCAACTCCATGTCGGTCGTCGCGGCGGCGATCTGCGGAACCACATGCTGCAGGAAGCGATCGTCAATCGGGATCCGGCTGCGCCCGAACGGCTTTGGAAACGCCTGGACATCGAGCGCCGCCGATGCCTGGTTGCCTGCCTCGTCCTTCGCATAGACGGTGACGGGGGTATTCAGATCCTGATCGTGGAGCAACGCGAAGAACGCGACCTTGGTTGAGTCATCGGCCGTGATGCCGGCGCCTGACGCCGGAAAGCCCGGATACGTGCGGTCGCCCACGCGGATCCCCGACTCGATGTTCGCGGGTGTCGCGCGGTAGACGACGAACTCCGCGCCCCCGTGGTTGACGTAGTGCAGCGTCGACAGCACCGAGACGCGCGGCGGTTCGAGCTGCACTTGCACGTCTTTCGTCATGCTCGATTCGATGTTGCGAAGCCCGAACATCACCGGCCGCGCGGCGCGCACCACGATGCGCGCGGGACCGGACTTCAGTTGCGGAATATCGCGCTTGCCGATCGGCCGCATGACGAAGAGCCGGTCGGCCGATTCCTGGCGCACGCCGCCCTGGCTGGGTTGCGCGAGGTTGAAGACGGGATAGGTGTTGCCCCCCTGTTCGACGGTCACGTCGAGCCGCGAAAACTTCCCGCCCGGCGAGTCGACCAGCATGTCGAGCTGCGTCGCCTGGCCCACAAAGCGCTCCGGCTGGCGGATCTGGATCGCCGGACCTTCCGAGCGGCCGGCCCACACCCAGGCGGCACCGCCGGCGACGGCGGCGAGAATGAGAAAGATCAGGAGGAACTTGATAAGGCCGCGCATCAAGCCATGATACCCCCCGCACCTTTCGCGGCTGGGCTTTACTCATCCGCAGGCAGGGGATAACATTCAAAGGCTACAGCCCCCCACGCCGGTATCGTCTAGGGGTTAGGACACATGGTTCTCAACCATGGAACCGGGGTTCGAATCCCCGTACCGGTACCAACCGCGCCGAAGGCGCGGTGAACCTCGGAACCCGGAACTCGCAAGCGCCTACGTCACCGGGCGAGATCTACTCGCCGGGCCTGATGTGAGAGTTCCAGTTCAGATTCAATCGCCGTTCAGAATCGGAATCGCAGTCCCAGGGTGGCGACCTGCGTCTCCAGGAAATTCTGGTAGAGCGCCGTAAAGCCGCTGCCGGTGATGTCGTGCTGGAGCGCGAAGTCGTTGAAGATGTCGGTAAAGGTGAAGACGAGCTCGGCCCTCTCGTTCATCAACGGCTGCTTGGCGGAGAAGTCGAGCGACGACCGGGGGCGTTCGCGCCCCTGCGGCACATTCCGCGACGCGTAGCGGATGTAGTTCGCCTGAAACTCGAGCCCCCGAGGCAGGACGAAACGGTTGTTGAGCGTCATGTCCCAGGTGTGGTCCTTCGAGGCGGACAGCGTGAACGGCCGTCTCGTCGGGAAGAACAGCATTGTCTCGAGCGCCTCGATGTCGTTCTGGAACCAGTTCACGCTGCCGGTCATCCGCCAGGGGCGAACGATCTGCTGCGATGCGGTCAACTGCACGCCGGTCTGGCGGAAGTTGCCGGCGTTCTCGAAGATGCGGTTGACGATGTCGTAGCTGGGATTCGAGTCGTCGATCGCGAAGATCCGCAGGAACGCATCGCTGACGTCGCGGTGGTAGACGGCGGCGCTGCCCGTGCCCCCGACCCATGATCGCGAGAATCCCACTTCGTAGGCGTTGGTGAACTGGGGCCGCAGGAACGGATTACCCACTTTCAGAATCTCCGGATCGTCGTACTTCGGGAAGATGCGGAGCTCCGGTTCCCCTGGACGGTCGACGCGCCGGTTGAAAGCCGTGGTGATCCGGTTGGTGCTCGCCAGGTTCAGGGTGAGCTTCAAGCTCGGGAACACCCCGAAATAGTCGTACTTGTCGCTCCCCGGGTAATAGATGTTCTCGGTGGGAATCGTGTAGGAGACCTGCGTGTCCTCGAGCCGGAGTCCGCCCTCGAGCGTGTAGCGCGGCGTAATGCGCACGAGGTTGGCGTAGCCGGCGAAGATGTTCTCGTTCCAGTCCGAGAAATCCCCGAGGCCCGGGTAGATCACACTCTGGACGCCGCGCCGCACGGTGTAGGTGACCGGGATCCAGCGGCGCTGCAACTTGGTGCCGAGCTCCAGGCGGCCGGTCGGCAGCGGCCGCGTGTAGTCGACGCTGAGCGGCAGCGTGTTTTCGATGGCGATGATGTGGGTGTCGTCGGTGCCGATCCGGATCGGCGATTCCTCGTTCAGGAAGTACGCCTCGTCTTCCTTCCCCCGAGTGAACTGCAGGTTGACACCCAGCTCGTGGCCGGGCGCGCCGAACTTGTGCGTCAGATCGACGTTGCCGTTGGTGAACCCGGTCCCCTCGTCCTCGCGCCAGAACCAGAATCGCTCGCGCTGTCCCGTCGCCTGGAGGATGAACGGCACCTGGGCGACGTCGATGTGGTGCTCGTAATTGTGGACGCCCGAGATGGTGATGGTGTTCGCGTCGTTCAGAGTAACGTCGGACCCGCCTCGAACGGTGTAGACATACTGCTCGCGGTTTTCCGGCACCTGGGACTCAATCACGCGGCCATCGTCATAGAAGCGCGTGGTGAACTCATTGTTCGGCAACCGGTCCTGGAGCAGCAGATCTCCCTGTATGAACGTGCGCGTCCGCGGCGTGCGGTAGTTCAGGCTCAGGCTCGGGATCACTTTCTCGTTGTTCGAGAAGCTGCCCAGATCGGTCGGAAGGTCGCGCCGCTGCTTGGTGAACTGGCCGACGCCCAGCCCAAAGCCGACATCGCCGGACCAGCCAAGCTGCCGTTCCTTCTTGTAAATGATGTTGATGATGCCCGCCATGCCTGCGGCGTCGAAGCGTGCAGAGGGGTTGTTGATGATCTCAATCGCCTCGATGTTGGCCGCCGACACGCTGTCCAGCCCGCGCTGAGTCCCGAATCCGGTGAGGCTCGACTGCCGCCCATCGATCAGAATGGCGACCTTGTCGCTGCCGCGCAGAGAGACCTTTCCCTCCTGATCGACCGTCACACCCGGGACGTTCTTCAGCGCGTCGAGCATGGTGCCAGTCGACTGGATCGGTCCGTCACCGACACTGAACACCTGCGTGTCGAGGCCGGCGGCGCGGATGGTCTCGGCGGTGACCGTGATCCGTTCCTCGAAGCCCTTGATTCGCGGAAGGCGGATATCTCCCAGGTCGTAGGTCTGGTTCAGGGGACTGACGACCACGTCCGCCTCCGCCTCGAGGAAGCCGGGAAACGTGATCCGGACTCGATACTGGCCCGGCGACAGGCCTTGTATGACGAAGCGGCCGTTCTCGCCGGCCAGCGCCCCCCCGATGGGCGGCGATCCGGCTGCCGCGGTGGGGCTTTCGACGGCAATGGTCGCAAAACCGATCGGTGCGTCGCCCTGCATGTCGAGTACGCGGCCGGAAAGAATGGCGGTTCCCTGGGCGCAAACCAGGGCCGGAAGGGACAGGAAGATGGTAAAGACAACGAGAACCCGCATAAGAATCAAAGATGACGTCACGGTATCCGCTCTCCTAGTATTCGCCATCGCAGCAGCCCAGCAGGAGGGCCGGGCAGACAACGTATAGACTCGCGACGAGCCTCGTTCCGCACTTTCTGTCACCGTTGCCCATGGCCATCAGCGATGAGCTCTCCGCGTTCGTAAAGGAATCGCTCGCTCGAGGCCTGCCGCCGGCGCAGATCGAAGATGCGCTGCGCCGCGCGGGATGGCCCGAAGAACAGATCAGCAACGGTGGCCGTGCTCGCGGCTACGACGTGTGGCTATTACCTCTCCGAGCGCCGGCCCCTTGCCGCCTTTGCGATCGTCCTCGTCATTGCCGGCATTGCCGGTGGACTGATGATGCTCCGGTCGCCTGCCGAGGAACGAGTCAATCGCCTCGATCGCCGCCGGGTCGAGGACCTCCAGCAGATCGAACGCGCCGTGAATCTGCACTGGACGCGGCAGGGGCGGCTGCCAGCCACGCTCGATGAGCTATCGGCTGATGCGGGCATCCGTATCAGCGCGAACGATCCGGTGACCGGCGAGCCGTACGGCTATCGTCCGCTCGACGACGCGAAATTTGAGGTGTGCGCGGTGTTCGAAACAGCCGAGCCACGCGAGCTTCAGATCTCGAGCTTCTGGACGTACGGTGCCGGCCGGCAATGCTTTCAGCCGACGGCACGCGAGATACGGCCGAGCTGAGCGACGCTCAGCTGTTCTGTGCTGCATTGAACACCGGCCGCGCACCGGGCCGAGTACAGTCACACACATTCCTCGCTGCGCCATTCGGCGCGCTAGACGAGAATCCCTCCTTGAAGCAGGTGCTTTTGATGTTCACGCGAACCGCCGCAGTACTTCTCGCGACCGGTCTTCTTTCAACCGGCGTCGCATTCGCCCAGCCGGTCGCAAATCCGACGCAGCAGAACGTGGTCCCTGCAGACGGCTTGCCCGTGTTCAGGGTGATCGTCGTCGGCCGCACGCTCTCCGCGATCAACTACCGGCCCCGTCAGGGCGACACCAAGATCGACTTCGCGGGCACCACGCTCCTGCCGAAGGCCGAGGGTCACGCCACGGTCTCTGGTGAGCAGGGCTACATGAAGATCGACGCCCGCTTCAATAACCTCGAGCCGGCGCAACGTTTCGGACGCGAGTACCTCACCTATGTCCTGTGGGCGATCACGCCCGAAGGACGCGCCGTCAACCTCGGAGAAGTCCAGGTCAATAACGACGACGCGAAGGTGTCGGTGACGACGCAGTTGCAGGCGTTTGGATTGCTGGTCACGGCGGAACCGTATTTCGCGGTCACGCAGCCCAGCGACGTCGTCGTCATCGAGAACGTGATTCGTGACGAGACCAAGGGATCGTTTGAAGTCGTCAGCGCGAAGTACGAGCTGCTCAAGCGCGGCTCCTACCTGATGAACCAGGACGCCTCGGCGCTGAAGAGCAAGGCGCTCGAGCCCGGCGCAACGCTGGACCTCGCCGAAGCGAGAAACGCCGTGGAGCTGTCACGCCTCGCCGGCGCCGATCGCTTCGCGACCGAGACCTACAACAAGGCTGCACAGCAACTGGCGGCGGCCGAACTGGCCCGGACCAACAAGCGCGGCAACAACGCGATCATGATGCCGGCACGCCAGGCGGCGCAGACCGCGGAAGACGCACGGATTATCGCCCTGCAGAAGCAGGAAGAGGGATTCATCGCCGAGCAGCGCGCGCAGGCGGCGGCTCGTGAACGAGCCGCGCTGAACACCGCGAAGGACGAGGCGGCGCGCCGCCGTCAGGCGGAGCTCGATACAGCCTCGGCACTGGCAGCGCGTAATGCCGCCGAGCGCGGAACCGCCGATGCGGATGCCGCACGCCTGGCAGCCGAGCGTGGCGCGGCCACCGCGGATGCCGCGCGCATGGCAGCCGAGGCGGCGCAGCGTGAGGCCGAAGCGAAGACCCAGCAGGCGCAGAACGTCGCGAACCAGGCCGAGCAGGAAAAGGCCGCGCTGCGAGAGCGGCTTCGCGTGCAGCTCAACGTCGTCCTCGACACGCGCGAGACGGCGCGCGGCTTGATCATCAACCTGTCGGACGTCCTGTTCGATACGGGCAGTGCGAACCTGAAGGCGGGTGCGCGTGAGAAGCTGGCGCGCGTCTCCGGCATTCTCGCGTCGCAGGTGGGCCTGCGGCTCGAGGTTGAAGGTCACACCGACAGCGTCGGGTCGGATGCCTCCAACCAGTCGCTGTCAGAGCGCCGCGCGGACGCGGTGCGCGCGTATCTCATCACCAACAAGATCATGGCGGAGACGGTGGGCACGGCGGGCTTCGGCGAAAGCAAGCCCGTGGCGACCAACGATACGGCGTCGGGACGGCAGCAGAATCGGCGAGTCGAGCTGGTCGTCTCCGGCGACATCATCGGCCGGCGTTAGAACGCCAGCATCAACGTGTGTTTGAACGCGACGGTCCGCTGGCCCCTTCTGCCAGCGGACCTCGTGTCGTTGTAGACGAGATAGAAATCGCTGAGCGGACGATAGATGAATCGATAGCGGATGTTGGTGAGCCAGCTCGACGTCGCGCTGTTGTATTGCACGAAGGTGTTCAGGAACATCCGCGTGTTGAACGAGTAGTCGACCCTGAACCTCGCGAGCTGCGTGTCGAACGCCCCCTGCGGCAGGCTGACGTCGTTGGTCTCGAAGGCCGTTGACGCCGCCAGGTTGGCATTCAGCCTCCACCGCACGCTGCCAGCAAATCCGCGAATCGTCCCCGAGTAGAACTCGCCCGCGTTCACGTCTGCGCTGAACGCCAGCGGCCGGCTGGGATTCGAGCTGTACCGGCTCTTCACCTGCGCGAAGCGATACTCCCCGACCGGAATCGACACGCCGCGGCTGACGGCAAAGGGCTGCGTCAACCGCTCGTAGTACGAGTCGACACTCGTGTTCAGGATGCCGCTGTCGGAGAAATCCTGCCGCACGTATCCGCTCAGCCACTCGCTGTTGAGCGCGGTGTGACCGCTGTCATCGAATCGCTCGCCGTGCGTGCCGAACGCGACCTGCCGCCATCGGCTGTCGGGCCGGGTCGATCGAATGTAGTACGCCGTGTCCCACAGCAAGAGTCCGATATCACCGCGCGCGATGAATCCGAGATCGTTGCGAAACTCCGGTGCGATGTTGGTGTAGGCGAGGTCGACGGAATAGCGGCGCTCGGCCAGGCTGAACGCCGCGCGTCCCGCGGCGCCGCTCTGGCCGCCGGTCGTCGTGCTGCCCATCGCGAAGGCGTTGAAATCCATCGTCCGCCGGAACGTCAGGTGGACGTCGCCGCCAGCGACACGGTTGTGTCCGGCGGCGCCAGAGGCTTCGCGACCGAGGTAGAACCCGCCCACCGACGATCCGCCGAAGTTGCGCGCGGTGCGCAGCGTCGTGAAGTTGTCGCCGGGCAGTCCGTTGATGCCCTCGGTCTGGATGTTGAGCAGGCCAACCGTGTAATCGCCCTGGCGTCCCGTCAGCCGCGCGCCGCCGAAGATCGGAATCGGCTCGCCGGCCGGCGACAGGCCGATGCGCCGGCTGAAGAACGGAATCAGCGTGCGGCCCGTCAAATCGCCAATGCGGAACGCGCCCTGGTTTTCAAGAAAAAATTCGCGCTTCTCGGGGAAGAACAATGAGAAGCGCGTCAGGTTGATCTGCTGCTCGTCGGCCTCGACCTGCGAGAAGTCGGTATGCACCGTCATGTCGAGCGCGAGCGACGTACCGATCCCGACCTTGGCGTCGATGCCGCCGTCGCCGTCCCACTTGCGATCGACGGTGGGAAACCTCAGGTTCGAGAACGCACCCGTGAGAAACGGCTTGATCTGAATGTTGCGCCCGGACCGCACGTTGCGGATGCCGGTCAGCCGCCCGCCGTACGAGATCTTGTAGTTGCTGAACTGTCTCGGTTGCGGCGACCAATAGGTGAACTCGTTCTTGCGGCGGATCAACCGGAAGACGTTCATCGCCCAGTCCTGCTCTTCCGACTCGGGGAAGCGCATCGTCTTGAACGGAATCATCGCCTCGACGATCCACCTGTCGTCGAAGCGCGTCGTGCGCGCCGTCCAGACTCCGTCCCAGTTGGCGTTGAACTGGCGCCCGTCTTCGTGCGACTGCGTGTCGCGCAGCGCGCCGGCCGCGTTGAGATTGAAGTTGTAGGCGGTGTAGTCGCCGAACGTGTCGAGGCTGAGGCCGACGATGTCGCCGTTGCGCCCCTCGAAATCGCGCTTCAGCTCGTCGACGATCGGGCCGCGCGGGTCGCTGTCGAAGAAGGTGCCGGCGAAATAGAGCGCGTCGTCATCGTAGAGAAAGCGGATTTCGCTCGGCTCGGTCGTCGGCACGCCGGCGTCGGGCTCCTGCTGGTAGAACTCACGGCCCACCTGGGCTCGCGCCCACGCTGGCTCGGTGAGCGCTCCGTCGATCACGATCGGCTCGTCGATCCTGATCGCCGCGATGGTCTTGGTCGCGCGAATCGCGGCGATGTCGACCTGCGCATGCGCGTCGCCGGTGGATGCGGCGACGAGGACAAGTGCGAGGAGTGGAAACCGAACGGTGCGCATCGCCGCAGATGTTCGAGGTTACGCGAGTTGCTGCCGGATGAGGCGTTCGAGGAGAGGGACGAGCGATTCGCCTTCGAGCGCGAATGCGGACGCCTCGGGTGACCACGGCAGCTTGAAGCTGCGTGACATCGCCGACACCCAGAGCTGGCGCACGGGGGCGTTGGGACTGATGACGAACTTGACGGGCGCGGGCTCCTCGAAGACGACCTGCATCACGCCGTTCTGCAGCTCGATTTCGAAATTGAGCTCATCGGCCAGCGGCATCAGCGCGCGCCGCGCGTCTTCGATCGCGCGATCGGATTCGATTCGAAACTCTTGTTCGGTCATTGTGTGCCGGCGGGTCCGAAAGGACCCGCCCTACTGGGTGCTCGTCAGGCGGTCGGAGGCGGCGACGTACGAGCGCCGCGCGCGGCCGTTCATCCCCGGCTGCTTCATGCGCACCAGCAGCTTGTGTTCCTTGCCGTCGAGCACCGCCGGCGTGAACCCGAGCGTGTACTGGCTGTGCAGCTCCTGCGCGACCCGGCTGAACGTCGGCGACAGGTCGTCGGTCTTCTTCAACTCGAAGTAGCCGCCGCCGGTCTCCTCGGCGAGCCGCTTCAGCGAACCGGCGGGACGCGAGCGCACCATCCGCTGCCCGTTGAAATACTCCGACTCCAGGCCGATCGCATAGATCATCACTTCGTCATCGCGGGCGTGATCGAGCACCTGGCCAAAGCCGGTGCGGCTGGAGGTGTCGTCGCCGTCGGTGAAGATCAGGACGACCTTGCGTCCGTCAACGTCCTTGAGCATGTCCATGCTCGCGTCCATCGCATCGTAGAGGCGTGTCGGGTTGCCGAACTGCAGATCGTTCAGCGCGAAAATCAGATCGTCGCGGTTGTTGGTGAACGTGCCACTGAACTGGATCTTGTCGCTGAAGGAACCGACCTGCCCGCGGTCGGCGGGCAGCAGGCGCAGGAGGAACTGCTCCGTGGCGTTCTTCAGCAGGTCGAGATTCGCGGTCATGCTGGCGCTGTAATCGAGCATCACGACGACAGTAAACGGCTGAACGTCGTTCTGGAAGAAGGTGATGTCCTGCGGCTTGCCGTTATCGAGGATCGTGAACTCTTCGCGTTCGAGATTCGGCACCAGCCGCCCCTGCGCGTCGGTCACGGTGGTGATGACCGGGACGATACGGGTGCTCGACTTGAACGTCGGCTCCTGCGTGGAGGCCACGACAGCCGTGAGCAGAAGGAGTCCGGAAACGAGCAAAGGACGCATAACTTCGAGCTTAGCAACGATTGTTCCACGGAGTAAACCTGTTGGCGGTAAGATTCGGACCGATGCGCGCGGTATTCGTTGTCATTTTCTGCTTTGTCCTGTCCTCCGCGGCGGATGCGGCTTCCCGCGTCGCGGGAAGCGTCGTCGACGCGTCCGGGGCGCCCGTCCCGGGAGCCACCGTCACCGCCGGCACCGCGTCGGTCATGACCAGCGACTCGGGCACCTTTGACCTCGCCGACGCCCCCGACGGTGAAGCCGTCGTGCGGGCGACCGCTCGCGGGTTCGCGCCCGCGGTCCTGACGGTCGCCGGCACGACCGACGGCGTGCGGCTCGTCCTGTATCCAGCCTCCATCACCGACGACATCGTCGTCACCGCGTCCCGTGGCGCGGAGCGGCTCTCGACGCCGACTGCGACGACGGTGGTCACCGCCGCGGAGTTGCTGACGTCGGCGGCGGGATCGCTCGATGATGCGCTGCGAGGGACGCCAGGCTTCAGCCTGTTCCGCCGATCGTCATCGCGGGTCTCGAATCCCACCACGCAGGGCGTGACGCTACGCGGCGTGTCGGGCTCGGGCGCGAGCCGAACGCTGGTCCTCGCCGACGGCGTGCCGCTGAACGACGCGTTCGGCAGCTGGGTCTACTGGAACCGCGTGCCGCTCGCGGCCATCGAGCGCGTCGAGGTCGTGCGCGGCGCGACCGGCGATCTGTATGGCGCCGACGCGCTCGGCGGCGTGGTGCAGGTGCTGACGTTCGCGCCGGGACGCACGCGCCTGCGCGCGACGACCGAGGCGGGCTCGCACGGCACGGCAAAGTTCTCGGGCTTTGGCGGCGCGCAGCGTCGTGGGTGGAATTACGACGCCGCCGGCGAATGGCTCCGCACCGACGGCGTTCCGGTCGTCGGCGAAGAATCGCGGGGGGCCGTCGACGTCGAAGCGGACAGCGACTACACGACCGGCTTCTTCGGCGGGGGATACAACCCCGGACCGTGGCACGCCGCGGCGAGACTGAGCTTGTACAAGGAGGACCGCGGCAACGGCACGCCGCTGACCGTCAACTCCACCAAGTGGACGCAGGGCTCAGGCGAGGCGGGCGGCGCGGCAGCGAGCGGTGCGTGGATCGTTCGCGGCGCCATCGGCACGCAGTCGTATCACCAGACGTTCAGCGCGGTGCTGGCGGGGCGGAACACCGAGCGGTTGACGCTCGAGCAGACGCTGCCGAGCGACTTCGGCAACGCGTCGGCGCAGTGGACGCGCGGCTGGGGATCGAACGTGTTGCTCGTCGGCGCCGACACCAAGCGCACTACGTCGACGGTCGAAGAGTTCCGCTACTCGACGCTCGGCGTGCAGTCCGGCCCGTTCCTCGCCGGTGGCACCGAGAAGGACAGTGCGGTGTTCGGACGCATCAGCGCCGCGCCTCACGAAAGCCTGACCGTCGTACTCGGCGTGCGCACCGACTTCTGGAATTCAACGCCGAACACGGCACTGCCCGAACACTCGGCGACGTTCATCAGCCCGCGCGCGTCGCTTGGCTGGCGCGCCTCCGATGCGACGTCGGTCCATGCCTCCGTCTACCGCGGCCATCGCACGCCGACGCTCAACGAGCTGCATCGCGGCTTCAGCGTCGGCAGCATCGTCACCAACCCGAATCCCGAGCTGAATCCCGAGCGTCTGACGGGCGTCGAAGGCGGGATCCTGTGGTCGAAGCGCGGCGTGTCGGCGCGCGTGACGGCGTTTGCCAACGAGCTCGACAACGCGATTACCAATGTCACGATCAGCCAGATCGGTGCGGCGATCACGCGACAGCGCCAGAACACCGACTCCGTGCACGCGACCGGCGTCGAGTTCGAGGCGGACCTTCGCCTGCATCCCCGGTGGACGATTGACGCCCTGGCGGTGGCCACCCGCGCCACGTTCGCCAACACGCCGTTTCAGCCCGCGCTCGAGGGAAACCGCGTGCCCCAGGTGCCGTCGTTTCAGCTCGGCGGGACCGTCACCTACGTGGATCCGCGCGGATTTACCGGCTCCGTGCAGAGTCGTGTCATCGGCGCACAGTTCGACGATGACCTCAACGTGTTCAACCTCGAAGGATTTACCGTATTTGACGCGTCGGCCAGCCAGCAGCTGAGGCGTGGCCTGCACCTGTTCGCGGCCGTCGAAAATCTGTTCGACACAGACTACGATGTGGGACGGACCCCGCTGCGCACGATCGGCTGGCCCAGAAGCGTCCGCATCGGCGTCCGCGTATTCTTGCCCTGAACCCGGAACTTAGAACCCGAACCCGGAATCTGGAACCCAGAACTGAGAACTATGTCTGCTAGCGTTCATGTTGTCGCTCGCTTTATCGCCAAGCCCGGCAAGGAAGAGGCGCTCAAGACCGTGCTGACGGCGCTCATCGCGCCGACGCGCCGCGAGCTCGGCTGCTACCAATACGACCTGTTGTTCAACCCGCTGGAGCCGCGTGAGTTCTGTTTTGTGGAGCGGTGGGGCAGCGACCAGGAGGTCGACCGGCACGGCGAAACCACGCACCTGAAGACCGCCATTGCGGACGTGGAGCCGCTCGTGGACGTGCCGCCGGACATCCGGCGTTACCACATTGTATGATGGCCGACATGCGCGTTTTGTCCATCGCCGCGGCTCTCGTGCTGGCGCTCGCGTGCTCAGCGCCGGCGCAGCAGACGTCCACGGCCGGAACGGATGCCGCCGCCCGCGTTGGCGAGCGCACGATCACCGTCAAGGAGCTTGACGAGCACTGGCAGAAGTCGGCCCCCGGGCCGCATGCGCAGGCGCTGCAGGCGATGTACGACGGCCGGAAGGACGCACTCGACGAGATCATCGCCGACAGCGTGATCCAGCAGGCCGCCAAGACGAGAGGCGTGACCGCCGAGCAGTACATGCAGGCCGAGGTCGGCAAGCGCATCAAGCCGGTGACCGACGCCGACATCGTCACGTTCTACGAGCAGAACCAGGGACAGATGCAGGGCCGGGCGCTCGCGGACGTCTCCCCGTCGATCCGCCAGTATCTCGACCAGCAGCAGCGCACGAGCGCGCAGCAGGCCGTGATCGCGGAATTACGCAAGGCTGGTCCTCCGATCCGCCTGCTCATGGATGCGCCACGCACGCAGGTGGCCGTCGGCGCCGACGACGCGGTGACCGGACCGGCGAATGCGCCGGTGACGATCGTCGAGTTCTCGGATTTCCAGTGCCCGTTCTGCCAGCGCGTGGTGCCGACGCTCAAGCAGGTGCGCGAGAAATACGGCGACCGCGTGCGGATCGTCTGGAAGGATTTTCCGCTCACCTCAATCCATCCGCAGGCGTTCAAGGCAGCCGAAGCCGGCAACTGCGCGCGCGAGCAGGGCAAGTTCTGGGAATACCACGACCGCCTGTTCACGAACCAGCAGGCGCTGCAGCCCGAGTTCCTGAAGAAGTACGCGGCCGACGCCGGTCTCGATGCGGCGAAGTTCAATGCCTGTCTCGACACGGCGAAATACAGCGACCGCGTGCAGGAGCAGATGGGCGTCGGCACCGGCCTGGGCGTCCAGTCGACGCCGGCGCTCTTCATCAACGGCCGGCTGATCGCGGGCGCGCAGCCTTACGAAACCTTCGTCTCGATCATCGACGAAGAGCTGGAGCGCGCTACGAAGAAATAGCGAGGATCTGTCTCGTCCGGCGTGCCCACTCCACCGTGAGTGCCATGCCGGCGATGACGAGTCCGATCGAGAGTCCCACCCACAGCCCGATCACGCCCCAGCCGAAGACGAAGCACAGCGCGTAGCCGATCGGCAGGCCGAACACCCAGTGTCCGATGACGTTGACGATCATCGGCATGCGGGTCTCGCCGAGGCCGCGCAGCACCCCTGTCGCCACGGCCTGCGTTCCGTCGAACAACTGAAATGCGGCGGCAATCGCCAGCAGCCGCATGCCGATGTCGATGACGCGCGCGTCGCTGGTAAAGCTCCGCAGGAGCGGCTCAGGCCAGGCGAAGAGCACGACGGCGATGGCCACCATCACCGCGGCTCCGAGCGCGAGCGCCGTCCAGCCGGTCTGCACCGCGCGGTGCGGATCGCCGGCGCCGATCGCGTGGCCGACGCGCACCGCCGCGGCCGATGCCAGGCCGAGCGGCACCATGAAGGCCGTGCTGACGACATTGAGCGCGATCTGGTTCGACGCCGATGCGATCGGATCCAGTCGTCCCGCGAGCATCGTCGCGGCGGCGAAGACGCCCACTTCCAGCGTGATTTGTGACGCCGCCGGAAAGCCAATGGTGATGAGCCGCTTCAGCCGCGCGACATCGATGATGAAGGGAATGCGGGGATGCTCGGGATCGTGCCGGTGCACCCGGTAGATGGTCGCGAGCAGGAAGAGCGCCATGTACAGCCGCGCGATCGAGGTTGCCCACGCGGAGCCCTCGACGCCCAGCGCGGGCATGCCGAGCCGGCCGTAAATCAGCACCCAGTTGGCGGCCGCGTTGACGACATTGGCGGTGATCAGGGCCACCATCACCGGCCGCACGATGTGCCGGCCCTGCAGGTATCGACGCATCGCCGAGTAGAGCAGCAGCGGAAAGGCGCCGAGCGAGATCACGCGCAGGTAGCTCGCGACCAGCACGCGGATCTCCGGGTGCAGTCCCCACCAGTCCACCGTGGCAAAGGCGACCCACGTCAGCGCCATGACCACCGGCGCCACGAGACACGCGAGCGCGATGCCGTGGTGCAGCCACCTGACGCACTCCTCGATCCGCCGTGCGCCGAACGCCTGTGACACCAGCGCATCGAGGCCGAGGTTCAATCCCATGCCGAAGATCGCGAGCGCCGTGAACACAGCGCTGCTCATTCCCGTCGCGCCGATGGCCGCCGCACCCAGCGGCCCCACCATCAGCGTATCGACGATGCCCATGCTCATCCAGCCGATCTCGGCCATGACGACCGGACCGGCCAGGCGGACGAGCGGACGGA
>CAMCNL010000009.1 GCA_945876205.1 Candidatus Sulfopaludibacter sp. SbA3 | reverse complement strand
GTGTTGACCGACGCGAGACCTCAGGCTGGTCCCGCCACGACGTACCGGCGGCGAACGCCCAAAGACAGTGAGCTCGATACGACGAAGCCGCTCGCAGAGCAGTTTCCGCTCTTGCGCGTCGTGGACAACGAGCGGTACCCCGCGTTCTTTTATCTTCATGGAGAGCGGTACGTCCTCGGCATCACGAAAGACAAGCACACCCAATGAGTGATAACTCAGTGCTGATCGTCGCAGCGCATCCGGATGATGAGGTATTGGGCTGCGGAGGCACGATTGCCCGTCACCGGAGTGCAGGGGACCGCGTGACGGTGTTGATCATGGCCGATGGGATCAGCAGTCGTGGGGCGTCGGCAGGGACGGCCCTCGCGGAGCGGCAGCGCGCGGCACGCCTGGCCAACGAAAGACTCGGTGTGGAGGACCTGACGCTCCTCGCCTACCCTGACAACCGGATGGATTCAGTAGCGCTGCTCGATGTCATCCAGGATATCGAGCGGGTCATCGAGCGCTGCCAGCCTGCGGTGGTGTACACCCACCATTCCGGTGACGTGAACATCGATCACTCGCGCACGCATCACGCCGTCATTGCTGCGTGCCGGCCGCAGCCCGGACATGGCGTTCGAACCCTGCTGTTCTTTGAGACACCTTCGAGCACGGAATGGCGTCCTCCGGGTTCGCTGCCGCCCTTCGCACCCAATTGGTTCACCGACATCTCAGCCACGCTGTCGGTGAAGCTCGAGGCGATGGCGGCGTACGCGGCCGAGCTCCGTGACTTTCCGCATCCCCGTTCGCATTCAGCAGTCGAACACCTCGCGCGTTGGCGAGGCGCCAGCGTCGGCCTCCCGGCGGCCGAGGCCTTCGAGCTTGGGCGCTTGATCAAGTGACTTCGTAAACATGCCCAAGATGCCTGTTACGGTGCTCCTCACCAGCGCTGGCGGCGCGTTCACCTACGACTACGTATGCGGTCTGCGAAGCGATCCGGATCTCGACGTTCGCGTGGTGGGCACCGACCTGCGCGATGATGCGCCCGCTGCGGCAATTCTCGACGCGTTCTATCAGGTGCCGCCAACCGGACGTTCGTTCGCGGACTTCGCCGATCGGCTGGTGGACATCTGCCAGCGCGAAGCCGTACAGGTGGTGATCCCGGGGTCTGACGGCGAGGCGTTGGCCATCGCCTCGATGGCAGGCCGGCTGCAGCAGTTGGGTGTCCGCACCTCGGTGACGGATCCGGCGCCGGTGAACCTGTGCAATGACAAGCGCGCGTTGTATCAATGTCTGCGGGCCGCGGGCGTTGACATGGCCGACTTCGTCTTCATCGACACGGCCAGCAATTTTGAGGAAGGCCTTCGCGCGCTCGGGTATCCGGACAAGCGCGTTGTGCTGAAACCGAGTGTGGGTGCCGGGTCACGGAAGACCTTCGTCATCGACGCGTCATGCCCGACCCTCGAAATTCATGATCCGGTGCGCCTCTATGGACGAGCCAACGCCTCGAGCCTGATCGAGGGAGTCGACGCGAAGGAATTCTTCACGAACTTCATCCTGATGGAGTACGTCGACAATCCCTTCTTCGACGTCGACGTCCTGGTCCACGACGGGAGCGTGGCGATCGCCGTTCCGCGGATGCGCCACCCGCGTCAGGGGATGGCGACCGTCAGCATCGGTCATCAGCTGTGCTTTCGCGAGGATGTGATCGCACTGGCGAGCCGAACGGCGGAGGTTGTCGGTTTCGCGCACTGCGGCGACATGGACATTGCGTCGCGGCTGACGGGTGGACTGACCGTCCTGGACGTTAGTTGCCGGTTCAGCGGATCCGTCAGTGCGACAGTGGATGCGGGGCTCAGCCTGCCGCTTCAGCTGGTCCGCTCTCTTCTTGGGTTGGCGTTGACGCCCTGTGGGCTGATCGAAGGCACCCGGTGCATTCCCTTCAACCACATGGTGGCCGTCGATCCTGTGACGGCTGGACGACGCGTGTCGCTGCCCTTCATTCGATGACATTCAAACATCCCGCGTGCCGACTCCCCCGGGAGATCAATTGATGGACAACGTCAGGATTTTCGATACAACCCTGCGCGACGGGGAACAGGCGCCGGGTGCTTCCATGGACGTCGAGGGAAAGCTCGCCGTGGCGGCGCAGTTGGAGCGCCTTGGCGTCGATGTCATCGAGGCTGGCTTTCCCGCATCGTCGCCGGCGGATCTTGAAATGGTCTGCCAGATCTCGCGGCTGGTGAAGGACTGCCGCGTGGCGGCGTTGGCACGCGCCCGCCCCGACGACATCGACGCGGCCGCCGCGGCGGTGAAGGAGGCACGCGCGCCGCGCATTCACGTCTTTATTGCCACCAGCACCATCCACATCGAGCACAAGCTTCGCAGCACCCCAGAGAAGGTTCTCGAGGCTACGGAGGCCGCCGTGCGGCAGGCCCGGAACGCGTGCGACGATGTGCAGTGGTCGGCCGAGGACTGCACCAGGACCGATTACGACTTCATGTGCCGCGCATTTGAAACGGCCATCCGGTGCGGAGCTCGCACTGTCACGATCGCGGACACGGTGGGGTACACGACGCCTGACGAGTTGAAGAGGCGCATCCACCATCTCTACGAGCACGTCGATGGGATGGACAGAGTCACGCTGGCGATCCATTGCCACGATGATCTTGGCCTCGCGGTGGCAAATTCGCTGGCCGCCATCGAGGCTGGGGCGCGCGAGGTCCAGTGCACGATTAACGGCATCGGGGAGCGGGCGGGCAATGCCTGTCTCGAGGAGGTCGTGATGGCGATCGCCTGTCGCGCCGATCTCCTGCCGTACCGGCTCAACGTCAACACGCGCGAACTCCTTGCGACCAGTCAGCTCGTGTCCCGGATCACCGGGTTTCCCGTGCCACCGAACAAAGCCGTGGTGGGCGCCAATGCGTTCGCCCACGAGTCGGGAATTCACCAGCACGGCGTGCTGCAGTCACCGGTGACATACGAGATCATCCGTCCCGAGGCGGTCGGCGCGGTCTCCGGTGGAATGGTGATCGGCCGGCATTCCGGCCGACACGGGTTGCAGAGCAGATTGGTGGAACTGGGGCTTCGTCTGTCGGAGTCCGAGGTTGCGGAGGTCCTGCGGCGGGTGAAGGCAGGGTTGCGTGAAAGCCGGGGCGCCACCAACGACGAGATTCACCAGATCGCGGAGTCCGTCATCAGCGAGCGGCAGGGCGCCTAGATGCCGCACTCTGCCGCTGTACTTGCGAGGCACACCCCACAGCGCGAAGACATGCTTCGAACGTTGCAGGATCACGCGCTGTCGTGCATCGAACGAATCTCCGGGGCGGCCGTGGCCGCAGCGGTGCGGGTAGAGGGCCTGCGCTACCTGCATCGTCACGTACCGCTAGACGACATCGCGCGGATCACCGAGGCGTTCTACACCAGTCGTCCCTGCGAATCCGACATGTGGCGGATGATGGCGACCGTCGCCAAGGATGAAATGGGGATGGACGGCGGATTCTATCTGCTGCGAGAGGTATTTCTCCGGATCGTGCCGCCATTCAGCACCTACCGGGACCGGCCTGGGTACCACGTACGACGCCGTGACGTCGACGCGCTGAAGTACAAGTTCGGCAGCCACGCGCCCCATCGTGACTCCTGGGCGGGCGATTCCGTGAATCTGCTCAATGTGTGGATGGCGATCGACGAGGTTCCGGCCGCCGCAGGCATCACCGTGTTTCCCGGATTCGAGGACATCGAGTTGCCTCACCTGAGCACGACGCCGTTCTATGCTACGCATGAGGCGAATCTTCCAGTTGTGCCGCAGACCTTCGACATGCGGCCGGGAGACTGCGTGCTTTTCGGAGCGGACGAGCTTCACGGGACACGGTTGAATACGACCGACGTGACGCGGGTCGCTGTCTCCGGCCGAATCGCGCTCGACACGCCCCGGTACTGGCCGCAGTTTGCCAGCACCAATCGCGACCAGTGGCTACGTGCGAGCGAGCTCGATCGCCCGGAACCCGATTTCATCGAGAGTCACGAAACGGTGGCCGCGCCGCCCACGGACTCCGAGGGGTCGCACCACACGCGCCTGCCGAGGCCGGTTCGTGCGGCGTCCTATCACGACTGGACCGATGCATGCGCGCAGAGCGAGATCGCTGGAGGTCAGGGCTTCAGCATCCGGATCGGTGAGAAAGAAATAGCGCTCTTCCGCCGAGGCTCGGACATCATCGCACTGGACAATGTCTGCCCCCATCTCTACTACCGTCTCGCGAACGGGCCGCAGCGTGACGGCAGGGTCACGTGTCCGGGGCATTGCTTGTCTTTCGATCTCGAGACCGGGGCGTGTACCGATGATCCGTCCTTCGCGGTCCGCCGCCATCAGACCCGTGTCGAAGGGGATCGCGTGTTCGTCAAACTCGCATGAACGCTCCAGGCTCATCGAAATTCACGCTTGGACCCGGCCGGCAGATCGGCGGAGACGCACCTGCTTTTGTGATCGCCGAAATCGGCGTGAATCATGACGGCAGCGTCGAGACGGCTCGTGAACTGATTGCCGCCGCTGCCGAAGCGCGTGCCGATGCCGTAAAGCTGCAGATTCTCAATCCCGACCGCAACTATTCCCCTGAGCATCCCTCGTACGCGATCTACCAGCGCATGGATCTCGGGCTCGATAATTACGCGCGGCTGGGCGCGTATGCCAGGGGCCTTGGCCTGGCGTTTTTCGCAACGCCCGATACGGCATCGTTGAAGCTGGTCAAACAGCTGGAGATGCCGCTCGTGAAGATCTCGTCGGGCATGCTGACCGATGTGCATCATCTCAAGATCGCATGCTCGCTCGGAGTGCCGATCGTCCTGTCAACGGGGATGAGCTACCTGGATGCCGTGGTGCGGGCCGTCGAGTGGTGCCGCCAGCACGGCCAAGAGGAACTCGGCGTCCTGCAGTGCACCAGCCTCTATCCGGCGCCGCCGGACTCGTTGAATTTGCGCGCCATTAACACGCTGGCGGCCGCCACAGGCGCCGTGGTCGGGTTCTCCGATCACTCCCGTGGCGTCGTGGCCAGCGTCGCAGCCATCGCGCGCGGAGCAAAGATCATCGAGAAGCACATCACCCTGGACCGCGCTCGGCCTGGCCCGGAGCACCATTTTGCCGCAGAGCCCGGTGAATTCAGAGAGTTCCTCTCGGCTATCCGGTCCGCCGAAGCGATGCTCGGCGACTCCGCGAAGCGTCCGGCGCCTGCCGAAGGCGAGAACGCGAAGTTGTTCAGGAGGTGTATCGTCGCGGTGCGCGATATCGCCGCCGGAGAGCTCTTCACGCTGGAGAACTCGGGAATTCTTCGTCCGTCTCCAGGAACCACCGGCCTCGAGCCGGCCTATTACGATTCAGTGCTAGGTCTACTGGCCTCGAAGGCGATTCCACGGGGCTCCGGCATTGACCTCGGAATGCTCGGTGGAAGACCTTGATGCCGGCCCGGGCAGGATCTTGTATTCCTCTCAAAGAAGGCTATGCTGCCGAGCAGCTTGACCGTGCAGCGCGGAGATTGAACCGATGAACGTACTTTTCCTCTATCCGGAGCACTACCTCAATATTGGGATTCCAGGCGGGATCTCGATGCTGTCGGCCAACCTGAAACGCCATGGCCACAAGACGGCGCTCGTGGATACGACGTTCATGAAGACCGATCCCGACTTCAATGCCCGCACCTTCGACGCAAAGGCGCTCCACCAGAAGACACACGGCGGCCTGGGCGAGAAAGAGGCCGACCGATCTGGCATCAGTTCGATGAAGCTCACTGCCTATACGATTGCCGACCTCGTGATGGATGACCCGGTCGTTTCGTATCGAGAGGAATTCCAGAGAGCGATCGATTCCTTCAAGCCGGATCTGATTGCCATTTCGACGATGACCTCGACGTTCGACTTCTGCCTGGACCTCCTGCGAATGGTCAAGTACGACTGCAAGGTGATTGTCGGCGGCATTCATCCCACCATCGCGGTTGACGACTGCCTGGCGCAGAGGGAAATCGACATCGCCTGTATCGGCGAGGCCGATCACGTCATGGTGGAACTGTGCGACCTCATGGACGCCGGCAAGGACTACACCAACGTGGCGGGGATGGCATTCAAGATGCCGAATGGCGCCATCAGGCACACCCCTCCGGCACCCCGTGTAGACAATGACGAACTACCGTGCCCCGATTGGGGACTGTTCGACCGTCGTCACCTGCACCGTCCGTTCGAAGGCGAGATCTACCAGGGCTCCTTCTACGTGCAGTCACGAGGCTGCCCGATGAAGTGCACGTATTGTGTCGACCCGACGGTGTCGGACATGACCGGCGGCAGCGCGGGTTACTTCAGGCAGCAGAAGGTATCGGTCACGATCAGTCACCTGACCGAGCTGAAGGAGAAGTTTGGCGTCTCGTGGATCAAGTTCGCGGACGACTCATTTCTGTTTCCGAGGGTGGACCGGTTGGAAGAACTTGGCGACGGATTGAAGAAGCTCGGGATCAAGTTCGGCTGTTCGGTCATGCCGAATACGATCACAGAGGAGAAGGTCAAGCTGGCGCGAGACATGGGGTGCGTGGCGATGAGTGTGGGGGTGGAAAGTGGCAACGAGGCTATCCGCCGCCGTGTCAGGCGCAATTACAAGGACGACCAACTGGTCGAGCGCCTCAAGATCGTCCAGAAGAATGGGATCCGCCTCTCGACATTCAACATCATCGGCTTTCCCGACGAGACGCGCGACAACGTGTTCGAGACCATCAAGCTGAATCGCCGCATCGGAACCTCGGCGTGCAACATCTATATTCTGTTCCCCTATCCGGGCACGCCGATTCAGATCGAGCACAAGATTCCGGTTCGTGGCGCCGACGGCAAGATACTGCCGGTGTCGATGGCGAAGGAACTGCGCCTCTCGAAGATGAGTCCCGACGAGCTGGAAGGCCTTCAGGGCACGTTCAATATCTATCTGCACGTGCCCGAGGCGCTCTGGCCGATGGTCGAGCTGGCTGAATCCCCAAGCAAAGTGGGCCTGAGCCTGCGGCGGATACTGCACCGGTTCGTCGTGTCCTACCTCTCGAAGGAAGAAATCGCGACGACGTCGCTGGAGAGCCTGCTCGCCGCCGCGGATCGCGTCGACTACCTGAATGGCGAGCTCGATGTACCCAGTATCCTCGGCGAAGCGTACTCGCTGGCGCTGAGCGAGAGCCAGTTACAGATTGTTACCGACGCGCTCTACGCCGCGGCCAAAGCCCCTCCGGCCGCGAGTGACGTCGCCGTGCCTATCACTGAAATCTCCGACCGGGCGTTGCCAGACCCGCACGCCGGCCGGAAGGTGATCCCTCTGCAGCCGGCCGGCTGACCAGACCGATCGCGGCGACGATCGGAACGTTATTCAACCTTGTCGAAGCATATTGCCTCAGCGCCGTCACTCATACGGCACGCTGACTCTGAAGGACCGTCATGAATGGCGCAGAATACGTGAGCCCGGAAGCATGTCCGCTGTGCTCCGATGTGGCCAGGAGGCTCCGACTCAGTGTCGCGTCCTGCGTCGTCAACGCTCCCCCTTACGTCCAGTGCCAGCGTTGCGGCCTGGTGTTTCATCATGAGCCGCGTCCACGACCTGATCCTCCGCTCTCATGGGAATCGTTCGACCGCTATACACGCTGGAAGCTGCCTACCAATCGCGTTCGTCTCAACTGGTTGGCACAGTACGCATCGGTTCCCAGAGGGCGCGCCGTCGACATCGGCACGAAAGACGGGTCGGCCGTGAAAGTGCTGACAGAGATGGGGTGGCAGGCGGTTGGCTATGACCCAGATCAACGATTCCATGCATTCGCCAAAGAGACGTATGGGGTTGAGATTCGGCCCGATTGGTTTACGGCCGACGCCGTCGGGCCTGGCACTCTGGATTTGGTCATTGCATATCACGTGTTCGAGCACATTCCCGATCCGCTGCCCTGGCTATTCGAAGTCTGGAAGGCTCTGAAGCCCGACGGCCTTCTTCAGATCGACACGCCGAATCTGGGCAACATTCACGCAACACAGATCTGTCAGGGTCACGCAGTCCTCTATACCTCGCACACGCTGCGGCAAATGCTGGAGAAAGCTGGTTTCAGAATTCTAGCCATGACCGAATGCGCACCCGGCTCGAATCGCACGTATGACCAGCTGGGTGTTGTGGCGCAGCGTAGTCAGCCGAAATCAGTCTCGTTCAGCGTCAGCCATGTTGATCGCGTGGCGTCGAGTCTCCTCGCGTCGCCTGTCGAGCATTTCCCCCCATCTCCAATCCTGTCGGTTCGTATCTACCGAGCCGTGACGAGACGAATGGTGGGCGCAGTTAGACGGTTCCGCTATCGTGCTCTTTCGAGAAAGAATCCTTCAGCGTAGCGTCCGGTTCCCTAAACGCAGTGAAGCGATTCCTGATTACTACTGCAGACGAAGGTACGTGGCGCCAGGATCGTCCGCTGCTGTTCCTTGGCGAATGGTGCCGCCTGTATGACCGGCGCGCGGCGTGGGAACATCTTGACGCCGAGGTCGTTCCCTTTCACTGGGACGATCGGCAACGCTACGACGACGATTGCCTGTATCTCCACGCTGTCTACGAAGACCTGTTGCGCAGAACGGGCACAGCCCTCAACGAGCATCACGACACCGACAAGTCCACGCGCTACTGGCGGATATTGGTGGGGCCGTGGCTATATGTCTTCCTGCACGTGCTCTTTGACCGGTGGACGATGGTAGAGAAGGCGGCAGACGCCTACGACATCGATGAGACGCTCATCTACGACTTTCCTCCCGGCAGTACCATCCCGGCGGAATTGCGGGGTGGCGCGTACCACGACATCGCGTCGAACCACTACTTGTTCGGGAGAGCGATCGAGCACCAGAACAGGATCCCGTGGCGGCGTATACCTGCGCCCGTAGAGAGTACGCCGACGCCGGCGCCGCGCCTGCGCCAGAGCGTTCGGCGAGCCGCGCGGACGGCCGTCCGCGATTTCACTTCCTCGCTGCTCGCTCGGTTCACCAGGAGCGACGAGGCGCTGATCATTCACAGCTACCTCTCGATTCGCGACGAGATGAAGCTTCAGTTGGCACTGGGACAGGTGCCCAAGCGGTGGACGCGGCCAGCGGTGGAGGCCGAGCCGGCAGACCTGTCGCGACGCCGGCGCCTCACGGTCCTCAGCGACAGCACCGACGCCTTCGTTCGATTCGCCGCCTCGATGATTCCTGAACAGATCCCCACGGTCTACGTCGAGGGCTATCAGAATCTCAAGCGGGCAGCCGGACGCCTTCCCTGGCCCTCCAAACCGAAAGTGATCTTCACGTCGAATCTCTTCATGTACTGCGATGTGTTTCAGGAGTGGGCCGCGGAGAAGACCGAGGCGGGCTACCCGTTGGTGATCGGTCAGCACGGAGGACTCATCGGCATCGGCAAACGGGTCGCCGGCGAGGACCACCAGGTGGAGATCTCTGATCGCTACCTGTCCTGGGGATGGCGGGATGCGCGGCCTCAGATTCAACCCGCGGTCATTCTCACCAATGTCAGCAAACCGGTCGGGACGTGGAATCCGTCTGGCAATCTCCTCCTGGTGACCGTGTCCATACGGTTGTTCACGTTCAGGAGTATGAGTTGGCCCGTCGGTGCGAACCAGTCTGCCGCGTTCGTGGCGGAGCAACTGCGATTCGCCGAAGCCCTGGACGAGCCGATTCGCGCCTTGCTCACGGTACGCATTTATCAGGCGCTGGACGAGAAGCTTCGCACGGCATACGTCGCCAGATGGAAGAAGGCGTGGCCCGGCGTGGAGATCGATCCCAGCACCGAACCGATCGAGCGCCGCTTGGGCCAATGCCGCGTGTTCGTCTACACCTACAACTCGACCGGGTTTCTCGAGACACTGGCACGGAACATCCCCACCGTGATGTTCTGGAATCCGGATTCATTTGAGCTGCGAGCGGATGCCCAGCCCTACTTCGATTTGCTTCAACACGTGGGCATTTATCATGAGACGCCCGAGTCCGCCGCGCAGCACGTGACGGCAATCTGGAACGACGTGGCGGCGTGGTGGAATCAGCCGTCGGTGCAGGAGGCTCGGCGCACCTTCTGCGAGCAGTATGCGCGTATGCCGGAGCATCCGCTGCGCGTCCTGAAAGAGGCGCTGCTGATGGCGCCCGCCCAGCCCGCGATTGTGTCTTGAGCCGGGTGGTGTACCGCGTGGGGATTATCGGCTTCGGCCGGATCGGCCGACGCCGTGCGGCGCTCGTGAATGCTCACCCTCGGCTCGAGCTGACCGCTGTGGCGGATCCATACGTTCAGGACGCCGCCGCGGTGTCGCCGTCCTGCACATGGCATCGCAGCGGCGCCGATCTGCTACGACAGGATCTGCACGCCGTATTCGTATGCACGCCATTCGCGGTCACAACCGACCTCGTGGTCGACGCACTCAAAGCCGGCAAACATGTCTTTGCGGAGAAACCGCCCGGCCGGTGTGTTGCTGACATCGAACGCATTCGTGACGTCGAGGCACTCTTCCCAGGCCTGACGGTGAAGTTCGGATTCAACCATCGCGAACACGACAGCGTCCGCATGTCCGAATCCCTCATTTCGTCTGGCGAGCTCGGGCGGCTCATGTGGATGCGCGGGACGTACGGAAAGGCCGGGGGGCCCGGGTACGAAGGAGATTGGCGCTCGGATCCCGACATCGCCGGCGGCGGCATCCTGCTGGACCAGGGCATTCACATGCTCGATCTGTTTCGGGTCTTCGCGGGCGAGTTTGCCGAGATCA
The DNA here is from genome assembly GCA_945876205.1 of Candidatus Sulfopaludibacter sp. SbA3. Taxonomy (GTDB): domain Bacteria; phylum Acidobacteriota; class Vicinamibacteria; order Vicinamibacterales; family UBA2999; genus CANNDT01. The sequence continues at coordinate 23,032 of CAMCNL010000009.1, read as the reverse complement.
AGAGCTTCGTCGGCCAGGCCTTCTGGAAAGTCGGCGTCGAGGATAACGCCTTTGCGCTCCTCAGGTCCGCGGATGGCTGCGTCGCGATGCTGCACTCCTCGGCAACCCACTGGAACCACACCTTCAGGCTGGAGATCTACCTGACCGAGGGATACCTCGTGCTCGACGGATTCCTGACCGGCAGTCAGACGTACGGGCGGGAGACCCTCGTGATCGGACGCCGCGATTGGAACGATGTCGACAGCGCAAGGGGACGGCCGCGCGAAGAACGGTACTACTTCGACGAGGATCAATCATGGGAGCGCGAGGTGGACGACTTCGTGCGCTGCATCTCGACCGGCTCGCCCGTGGTGAACGGTAATTCACTCGACGCCCAGCGCGCGATGGAACTCGTGATGCGCGTCTACGCCGATGATGGATGGAGGGCGGCCCGATGAAGCGCGTGGTGACGAGCGGGGACCTGACCCAGCGCGCCATGCGTCCCGCCGAGCTGCTGGACGCCTATCTGGCGCATGCACAGGCCGACATCCTCCGGTTCGACCTCATGCTCGGCGGCCTCGAGCGACCCTGCCCGGCCTGCAGCGGACACGGGGCGCCGGAATTCATGCGCTTCGGGTTCTCGTACCAGCGCTGCACGGCGTGTGGATCACTCTTCGTCTCACCTGTGCCGCGGGAAGAACGCCTTGCGCGGTACCACGCCGAGGGGGCCGCCGAACGATTCAGGCGCGAGCAGCTCCTGCCGATGACGGCGGATGTTCGCGCTCGGCATGCCCTGGGGCCGCGGGCGCGCTGGGTCTTGTCGGCAGCGGCGTCTCGCCTGGGCCGGAGTCCGACTCTCGCGCAGTTCGGCGCAGAAACGCCGCCGCTTCTCGACCTCCTGAGAGCCTCTGCATCCGTCGTGCAGTGGCCCGCCGACGTCACTGCTGATGGCGCGGATGCGCGGGTAGATGGCGTGATCGCCTTCGATGTGCTCGAGCGCGCGGCCGACTTCTCGCGTGCGCTCCATCGCTGCCGTCGTGCGCTCCACCCGCGCGGACTCCTCTTCGTGACGACGATGTCGGGCGGGGGGTTCGATGTGCGGATGCTCGGTCCGCGCACCGCTGCGCTCGTTCCACCCGTTCACCTGCAGCTGCTATCGCGCGCGGGATGGCTCGCGGCCCTGGCGCGAGAGGGTGCAACGCTGGTGGAGTACAGCACCCCTGGCGAACTGGACGTCCAGGCGGTGGCTGACGCCTGCCGGCGCGACCCGGGTCTGCGTCTGCCGCCGATCCTCGATGAGCTTGTTCGCCATGAGGATGAGCAGGTCGGCCGTGCGTTTCAGGAGCTGCTGCAACAGGCGTGTTTGAGCTCTCACGTGCAGTTGATAGCCGAAGCCGGCCCGGATGCGCCGATCCCTCGATGAGTGGTGTGCCTGTCCCATGCTCGGAGCTGTGGGTGTGCTTCGAGCCTCCCGTCGAGGCTCCGTCCGGGGATGTCGTCGTCCTGAGTTTTCTGGCGCCCGGCGCCGACGAGGTGATGGAAGAACGGTGCGGACCACGGTACGTCAGCGGTCGCGCGCTCATCCAGGACGTGCGCCAACGCGCCCGGTCCGAGTACGTGCGGTTGATTGCGCGCATTGGCGCCACACCCTGTCTGGCCGGACGAACGCTCCGACAGGCGCTCCAGGGTCGGGGAGAGTACAGCCGCTGGTGGTTTCTCGACATCACAGAGAAGGATTGTCTCTGGGATGAGGACACGATTTTCTTGACACTCCTGCAGTTGATCGCTGTTCAGGAGCTCCGAGAACGCTATCGCGTCGACCGCGTGACTCTGCACGGGGCTGCCCCGATGTTTGCCGCAGCGATGGGCCAGCGAGCGCCGGAACACGGCGCGCTTGCCGACCTCGCGCGTGCGCTCGTCTTCGGCCTCATTGGCCGGTTGAGGTTATTCGCCGAGTTCGTAGGAGCGTGGTGGACGCTGCGGCGTTTACCAATGCCTGTCGGGGAACACTGCGATGTGTTGCTCCAGGGCTACTGGGACTGGACCATACGTCCTGCGCCTCAAGGCGGCATCCAGGATCGGTACTTCGCCGATCTGCCTTCGCGGTTGGCTGCTCGCGGTCTCAGCGCGGGGTGGCTGGCGTCGTGCGAGCCGCATCTCGAACCGTGGCAGCGTGGGCGCAAGAGACGTGACGTGCTCGCCGCATCCTGCGCGCATCCGGACGTCACGCTCCTCGAACGGTACGTCACTCCGGGCGACGCGGCGCGCACGGTGTCCGACCTGCGCGACCCGGTGCACGTCACGCGGGTGGTGTATGGTCGCGCCTTCAAAGAGCTATGCAGGGTCGACGGCTATGACCTCTATACGCTGGTCAGGCGGCAGCTGCTTCGAGCGGCATGGGGCGCGACTGTCTGCCGGCTGCAACTCGTCGCCGCGGCTACAGCCCGTGCGTGCCGCCGCCTGCGTCCCGATGTTGTCCTCACGGCCTTTGAGTTATTCATGCGCTCCAGGGCCCTGCACGCTGGTGTGCGCGCGTGCTCGCCGCGGGCGCACGTCTGGGCCGCGCAGCACGCGGGGTATTCGAGCGACAAGACCCTTGGCGTCTTCCATCCCGATATCGAGGTGCGCGGTACGCCGGACGGGTGCGCGGTTCCCGCGCCCGACGGAATCTTCGTGATGGGAGACCTCTCACGGCGGATCTGGGAGGAAAACGGCTTCGCCCGCGAGCACGTCGTGCTCACGGGAGGGCTGCGATATCAGGGCGTCCGGATAGAGCCTCGCGCGGCGCGGGCGCCCGGCGGTCCGGTCACGTTGCTGCTGGCCGGTGGTATGTGCGAGGCTGCTCACCTCGATTTGTGCGACGCCGTGATCTCGGCGACGACAGGCTTGGAGTCCGTGCGCCTGCACTGGCGGGATCACCCGCTCTACCTTTTCAGCCAGCGCCAGGCGTTCCGCCGCTTTCGCGGGTCGATCACGGTGACCTCAAGCACTCTTGAAGAAGACTTTCAGGCCGCCGATCTCGTGCTCTTCTCACAGACCGGCCTCGCGGAAGAGGCCTTGCTCCGCGGGATCCCGACGTGGCAGTGGCAGTGGCCCGGCTTCAATACGTCGCCGTTCCTCGACGTTCCGGTGATTCCGTCGTTTACGTCGGTCGGCGCGTTGCGGCGAGAGGTTCAAGCCTTCATGCAGGATCCGGCGCGCTATCAGCCCACCCTCGAGACGCAGCGCCGGGTGCTCCACGAGTGCTTCGGTCCGAATCCGGCCGGAGCCTCCGCCGGCATTGCCGATGCCATCCAGCACATGATTGCCGCGGACGCCCGAGCACACGCATGAACAATACACTTCGAGCGGCGCTGCTTGAGGGACGGCCAGTCTTCGGCTCGTGGCTTCAATCCGGCAACTCCGCCATCGCCGAGGTCATGGCCAAGGCGGGTTTCGACTGGCTCGCCATCGACCTCGAGCACAGCACCATCGACCTCGAGACGACGTTTACGCTGATTCAGGTCATCGATCTCGCAGGGTGCGCGCCTCTCGTTCGCCTGTCGGCGAATGACCCGGTGCAGATCAAGCGCGTCATGGACGCGGGCGCCTGGGGAGTGATCGTGCCGTCTGTCCGGTCAGCGGCCGAGGCGCGGCAGGCCGTTGACGCCGTCAAATACCCCCCTGAGGGCACGCGAGGCGTTGGACTCGGGCGGGCGCATGGATATGGACCAGGATTCGCCGACTACCTCCGAGCGTGCGCCGAAGGCTCGGTCGTCATCCCGATGATCGAACAGAAGGAAGGTGTCGAGCACGTAGAGGAGATCCTGGCGGTGCCTGGGGTGGACGGCGTGTTCATCGGGCCGTACGACCTGTCCGCATCGTACGGCGTGATGGGTGAACTCGGTCATCCCCTCGTCCGGGAGGCGATGCGTCGCGTCGTCGAAGCGGCGCGGGTCTCGGGAAAAGCCGCCGGGATTCACGTCGTTCACCCACCGGGAACGCAAGTGGCGGAGCGCATGGCCGAAGGCTTTGGACTGATCGCGTACGGCGGGGACATGTTGTTCCTTACACCAGCGGCGCGCGAGGCAGCGAAAGAGCTGCGCAGCCTTCGTGACTGACGGCGAGTCGCTCGCGTTGGCGGAATGCGCTGCCCGCGCGGCGGGGCAGTTCCTGGCGGCCGGCTCGCGCCGGAATGCAGTGCTCATGGCGGAGACCGCGCGCGATGTGAAGCTTCAGGCTGACCGCGACGCAGAAGATCGAATCGTGGACGTGCTCGCCGGCGGTTCATCCATTCCCATCGTTGCCGAGGAGCGCGCGGTCGGCACGTCGTCTCAGTCCACCGTTGGACTTCGTTGGATCGTCGATCCGCTGGATGGCACGATGAACTATCTTCAAGGCATCCCGTTCTGCTGCGTGTCGGTTGGGCTATGGAACGACGATCAACCCGTCGCCGGCGCTGTGTACGACTTCGATCGCGATGAGATGTTCTCGGCCATCGTCGGCACGGGCGCCTGGCTGAACGGGTCGCCTCTCCGCGTCCGATCCGTGCCACCTGACCGAGCCGTCATGTTCACGGGCTTCCCGGCAGGGACCGATTTCGCGCCGGCCACGGTGACGCGCTTCGTGACTCAGGTCAGCGCGTTTCGGAAGATCCGCCTGCTCGGCTCCGCGGCGCTATCTCTCGCCTATGTGGCGGCCGGCCGCGGGGATGCGTATTTCGAACGTGACATTCGAATCTGGGATATTGCCGCGGGGCTGGCACTCGTTCGGGCTGCCGGAGGGACGTTCCTGTCTGCGCCGTCGCCGGTGGCTCACGGGCTGACCGTCTACGCCCACAATGGCGCGTGTCCCTGGCCTGATCCCCACTTTGTCTGAACGTCCGATGACCGCCATCGCCATCATTCCCGCCCGCATGGCGGCATCGCGGTTTCCGGGCAAACCGATGGCGAGCATCAACGGCATGCCGATGATTGGGCACTGCTATCACCGGACGCGCCTGGCCCCGGGGGTTGCAGCCGCCTACGTCGCCACGTGCGACGAAGAGATTGCGGAGTATGTGCGCAGCATCGGCGGGTCGGCGGTGATGACGGCTCGCAGCCATACCCGGGCAACCACGCGGACGGCGGAGGCCATGGACCATATCGAAGCGGCGACGGGCGAGCGCGTCGACGTGGTCGTGATGGTGCAGGGAGACGAACCGTTGATTCGGCCCGAAACGATCGGAGAGACGCTGAAGCATTTCTCCGACCCGGCGGTTGACATCGTCAACATCATGTCGCGCCTGCGGAGCTACGACGAGTTCGCCGACAGGAACAACGTCAAGGTGGTCGTCAATCACAACAACGACGCCCTCTACTTCTCGCGAGAACCGATCCCGTCGCCCTGGCGCGGAATCGCGGGGGTGCCGATGTTCCAGCAAACTGGCATCATCGCGTTCCGGCGCGACGTACTGCGTCGCGTGAACGCGATGCCCGAAACGCGTCTCGAGCAGATCGAATCGGTCGACATGAACAGGGTGCTCGAGACAGGCGGCCGCGTCCGGATGGTGCCCACCGAGGCCGTCACCATCAGCGTCGATACACCAGCCGAGCTGGAAGCGGCCGGCACGCTCATGACCGACGACCCGACGACGGCGCGGTACCTGAACTAACCATGCCGCGGATTCTTATTGGGCCGTCATCGTTCGGCGTCGTCGATATCGCGCCGGTCCAGCGGTTGCGTGATGCAGGATTCGACGTGCTCCAGAATCCGTTCGGTCGAAAATTGTCGACGGAAGAATTAATGGAGCTCCTGCCGGGAGTGACGGGTCTTGTCGCTGGTCTCGAACCTCTCGGTCGAACCGTCCTGGAACAGTCGGAGTTACGCGCGATCTCGCGGTGCGGCGTCGGAATGTCGAACGTGGATCTCGATGCCGCGCGCCGATTGGGGATCGCCGTGCGGAACACGCCAGACGCGCCGACGACGGCGGTCGCTGAGCTGACTATTGCCGCGATACTGGCGCTCCTCCGCCAGGTTGTCCCGATGAATACCGAGCTTCACGGCGGCCAATGGACGCGGTTCGCGGGTGCGCAACTCGAGGGAAAAACGGTCGTCGTCGTGGGTTTCGGCCGCGTCGGTCGGCGGGTTGCTCAGTTGTTGCTGGCGTTCGGGAGCCACGTCATCGCCGTGGATCCGCAGGTAGACCATGCGGATCTGCCGATCGAGGTCGCGACCCTCGCCGACGCGCTTCCGCGCGCGGATATCGTCACGCTGCACGCTTCGGGAGAGGCGACGATCCTCGGCAGGTCGGAGCTGCTTCGATTGAAGGGCGGAGCGTTCGTGCTGAATAGCGGCCGCGGCGGTCTGATCGACGAAGAGGCGCTGTGTGAGGCGCTCGATTCGGGTCATCTGGCCGGCGGGTGGATCGACACGTTCCGCGATGAACCCTATAACGGGCCACTCACTCGGTATCCCCAGCTATTGTTGACACCACATATCGGCTCTCTCACGGTCGAATGCCGCCGCCGCATGGAGATGGAGGCCGTCGAAAATCTTCTCGAGGCGCTCGAACACGCCGGTGACCGAATCTGATGCTGAAGGGCCAGACGATCCTTTGCATCTCGTCGATCGACTGGGATTTCATCTGGCAGGGTCACCAGCAGATCATGTCGACGCTGGCGGCCGAGGGTAATAACGTCCTCTTCATCGAGAACACCGGTGCACGCCGGCCGTCGTTTCGCGATATGCCGAGGCTTCGGCAGCGGCTGCGGAACTGGAGCCGTGGTACCAAGGGGTTCAGGCGCGAGCGCGACAACCTGTTCATCTACTCGCCGCTGATCGTGCCATTCCCGTACTCCCGGCTCGCCCGGTGGGTCAATCGATTCATCATCGTGCGCGCCATCCGGCGATGGATGAGCGTGATGGGCGTTCGGCGTCCCCTGGTGTGGACCTTCCTGCCCACTCCGCTGGCGCTCGACGTCATCAACGCGGTTGAACCAGACCTGGTGGTTTATTACTGCATCGATGACATTGCCGCCAGCTCGCATGGCGCGCGCGGCGTTCGCGCGTCCGAGGATCGCCTGTTCCGTGCCGCCGATCTGGTGTTCGTGACATCGGAGCGGCTGCGCGAGCGCGTTCGCCAGTTCCGCGAGCAGGTGGACGTGTTTCCGTTCGCGGTCAACTTCGGCCGGTTCGAGGCGGTTCGATTGTCGAGTGACGGCATTCCTGCCGATCTCGCGGCGCTTCCTCGTCCCATCGTCGGCTACGTCGGGGGCCTCCATCGCTGGGTGGATCAGGAGCTCGTCGCCGGCGTCGCCCGTCGCTTGCCGGATGCCACATTCGTGTTCATCGGTCCGCCGCAGTGCGACCTCTCGACGCTCGAACGGGAACCCACGGTGCACCTGCTCGGTGCGCGCCCACACGATCAGCTTCCCGGGTACATCAAAGGATTCGACGTCGGCATCGTCCCCTATGCGTCCAGCGATTACACCGCGAATGTGTATCCCACCAAGCTGAACGAGTACCTGGCGATGGGCATACCGGTCGTGGCCACTGGACTGCCAGAAATCACGCGCTTCAATCAGACGCATGGCGACATCGTCGCCGTCGCCAACGACGCCGATGAGTTCGCCACCCAGATACGACGTGCGATGGAGCCGCGCGATCAGGCGCAGACCGAGAGGCGGATTGCCGTGGCGCGCGAGAACAGCTGGGATGCGCGCCTCGAGGGGATGTCAGGACTGATCGAGGGTGCGCTTGCCGCCCGTCAGGGCCATCGGGAGAGTTGGGACGCGAACATCCGCCGGCTGTACCGCACCGCGCGAAAGCCCCTGTGGACGGCGGCGATTGCCGCACTGTTGTACGCGCTCGTGCTCGAGACGCCTCTGCTCTGGGTCATCGCCGAACCCCTTCGAGTCGTCGAAGCGCCACAGAAAGCCGACGCCATCGTCGTGTTGGCGGGCGGAGCGGGCGAGTCAGCTACCGCGGGGGGTGGATATCAGGAACGGGTCGGCCGGGCCGTGGGGCTGTATCAAGCCGGTTACGCGCCCCGGCTGATCCTTTCATCGGGGTTTGTCTATGTGTTTCGTGAGGCCGAAGTCATGCGCGCCCTCGCGATCGACCAGGGCGTTCCCGCGGATTCGATCATTCTCGAACAGCGTGCCGGCAACACGCACGAAATGGTGCTCTTCGCCCGTGATATCGCGCGTCAGCACTCGTCCAGCCGCGTGCTCCTGGTCAGCTCTCCGTACCATATGCGGCGGGCGATCATGACATGGCGCAAGCAGGCGCCCGACATCGAGGTGGTTGCGACACCAGTCCTGGGCAGCCAGTACTACGCGCATGAGTACCGCGCCACCATCGAACAGTTCCGCGGCATCGCCTGGGAGTACGCCGCCGTGGCCTGGTATTGGTGGAGAGGGTGGCTGTAACGGCAAGCTGATGGCTGTCTCTGTTGTCATCCCAGCCTATAACGCAGCGGCGTTCATCGCGCGCACGCTCGACAGCGTGCGCGCGCAGACGTTCACCGATTACGAGGTGATCGTCGTTGACGACGGCTCTACTGATGGCACGAGCGATGTGGCCAGCGACTACTTCGCGGAGCACCACATGCGTGGCCGCGTCGTTCGGCAGCTAAACCGTGGGATGGCCGCTGCACGCAATGCCGGGATGCGCGAGGCCGGAGGCAGATACGTCGCCCTGCTGGACGCTGACGATCTCTGGTTTCCGGAGAAGTTGGCCGCCGTCATGGCCGAGTTCGACCAATACCCTGATGCGGACCTCATTTGTCACGATGAGCAGATCATTCGTGACGGTCGGGTGCTGCGCGTGGCCCGCCGACGGCTGCCATCGGGTGTGCTCTACGACGCGCTGCTGTTTCGAGGCAACCTGCTCTCCCCATCGGCGACGACACTCAGGCGCGACAGGGCACTGGAGATCGGAGGGTTCGACGAGCGGCCGGAGTACCTCACCGTCGAAGATTACGATTTCTGGATGCGTTTCAGCCGCAACGGGCGGATCCGGTTCCTGAATCGTGTGCTGGGCGGCTATGTCCTCCACGATCATTCCGCATCACGCCGGATTGTGTTCCACCATCTGGCTCTCGAGGGCATGCTGCGGAACCATCTGGATGCGTACCTCCAGGCGCATTCCGGCCTGCCGGTCCGCCTCCGTGCGCAACGCCGGATCGCGCGCGTCTATCGGTCCGCGGCACGGCAACTGATGGGGTATGGGGAGGCTCCGGAGGACCAGCGGGTGTTCGTGAGCCGGATGCTGAAGACCTATCCGTTCGAGTTACGCAACATCGCCGTTGCACTGCTGTGGATCGCCACCGCCGCCCGCCGCCTGCTGGTTCCGGTCGTCCGTGAAGTACGCCTATGAAGGCGGCCGCTGCGGTGCTCGAAGGACTGGAGCGGGGCCCTGACGGGATCTATTCCGCCGGGCTGATACCTACTTCGGATCAGTCCGATGAAATCCGCCTTCGCGAGACGGTGGCGCAACGCGACCACCACGACCTGCTGGCGGAAGTCGCCCGCCACCATTCGATCCCAGTGATGGCTGGAGAAGTCCGCTGGTTTCTACGCCGCATACCGGCAGACGGCATCGTGGCGGACATCGGCGGCGGCTGGGGATGGCATTGGCGGCGCCTCGACGTCGAGCGTCCAGACGTCTGCGTGATCGTGGTCGACCTCGTGCGCGAAAACCTGAGGCTGGCTGAACGGATACTTGGCGCGCTTGTGAACGAACGCGTGTTCCTCGTCCACGGCGACGCCACCAGGCTTCCGTTTCCCTCCGCGGTGTTCGACGGATACTGGTCTGTCCAGGCGCTTCAACACATCCCTCGCTTCGAGCAGGCGGTGATTGAGGCGCATCGCGTTCTGCGGCCCCATGGAGAATTCGCCTCCTATTCTCTCAATCGCGCAAAGCTGATCGAGGCGGTCTACCGGGCGATGGGCCGAACGTACCACGTCGAGGGCAAGCGATCCGGCAGCTTCTACCTGGCGCGCGCCTCGGCAGAGCAAACCAGTATCGTGAGCCGCGTCTTTGGTTCACCCACCATGAGCCGGTACACAGAAATCCTGTTCCATCCGGAATTCAGGCTGCACAGCGGCCGCGAGACGTCGCGAATCGGCGCGCTCGACCGACGTTTGTCCAGCAGCCGTCCATGGCTCTCGTCGGTCGCGCGGCAGCAGTCGTATCACACCCGCAAGCCCTCATGATGGACGATACGCGTCTGTCCGCGGCAGATGTCGCCCTGATCAAGACCATCTATAACCCGCCGCGGGCACGCCGGCCGTGGATGCTGCGGGACGCGTTGCCCGAAGGGCCGAGCAGGTTCTTCTCACTCGGGCGGTGGGCGTTAGTCGATGCGTTGCTGGCGTGTGGCGTCCGGGCCGGCGATCGCGTACTCGTCCCCGGCCTCATCTGCCGGGAAGTGCTGGCATCGCTCAGCGTGGTCGGTGCGTCACCTCTCTTTTACTCGATGTCGCGGGAGTTGTCCGCCGACCTTGGTCCGTCCGACACCGCTTCGGCACGCGCGATCATCGCCGTGAACTATTTTGGGTTTCCGCAGGATTTAACGGTTTTTCGAGACTACTGCCGACGCACCGGCGCCGCGCTCATCGAAGACAACGCCCACGGAATGTTGAGCCGCGACAGCGAAGGCCAGCTGCTTGGTGGTCGCGGCGATGCGGGAATATTCAGCTTCCGAAAAACGATCGCGGTGCCTGATGGAGCAGCGCTGGTTCTCACCCGCGGCCGCGAACTGCCACCGGCCGTGCGCGATGCTGCTGACCAGCAGCCGTCACCACGCTATGCGATGAAGCAGGCGTTCAGGCGCGCGGCCGGACGCCTCGATCCCGGCCGCGTCCTCCAAGCGATAGGTGTCATAAGGACATTGCGAAAATCGATCACCGGTGATGCGGTGCCGGTGAGCCCGCCGGACGCGGAGGCCCGGATCCCCGTCTCGCCCAACCCTGGCCCGTGGGTGACGCGCCCGATCGGTGTCGCAGAGCCTGAGCTCGAGACCGCACGCCGTCGCGACCTGTACGACGTCGCCCGTCGGATCGCTGAGGCAGCCGGAGCGGTGTCCGTGTTTTCCCGTGTGCCCCCGAATGCTGTGCCCTACGGATTTCCGTTCTTTGCGTCGTCGGCGCACGCGCCGCGTATTGCCGCAGAAGTGCGACGTCACGGGTTTCAACTGTGCCAGTGGCCGGATCTGCCCTTCGCGGTCAGGCCGTCGGCGCCGGAGCATTACGGCCAACTGATGGTCCTCCCGTTCCTGTGGTGACGTGGACGGCTGTCTCCGATGACGAGGCAAGGCGACGCTGGGACCACGATCTCGAACAGCTGTCCGGCGACGGTCTCCTTCAGAGCTTTGGATGGGGAAACTACAAGAAGACGCAGGGGTGGACGCCTGTCCGATTCGAGGCGAGGAGCGCACAGGCACGGCCGGTGGCCATGGCACAAATTCTCGTCCGGACCTATCCGGGCCGAACGGTTGTCGCATGGTGCCCCGGCGGGTTGGCGGGGCCGATCGACCTGTGGAGTAGCGACCTCCTCGATCGAATTGCGACCGTGACGCGCGCCAGGCGGCTCTACCTCCGTGTGACGTTCTCTCGTCCGGGCGCCGATGACGATGTGCGTTACCTCAGCTCGCGTGGCTGGGCCCGGCCACGCTCCCCGGTCGGCGCCCCGATGACGATGATCTGGGATCTCTCCGAGACCGACGAGCAGATGCTGGCAGGCCTGAGGCCCAACTGGAGACACAATTTGAACCGCGCCCTCCGGCGCAAGCTGCGCGTGTCGCGCTGGGCGGATGCATCGCCGGCCGCCCTGGGACGGCTGTTTGACGCCATGGGTGCCTACAAGAAGATCAACACCGGGTTTGACGTATCCCGACTAACGGCGCTGCTTCAGAGCCTCGAACGCCGCGTCGTGATCTACGGCTGCGAGGACGAACATGGGGCACCGCTCGCCATCCGCGCCGCTGCCGTCCAAGGGACGTCGGCATGGGATCTCCTTGCGGCGACTTCTCCCGAAGGGAGACGCTGTTACGCCTCCTACGCGGTGTTCTGGGCGCTCGCACGCGAGTGCCGCGCGCTCGGCGTGACGAGCTACGATCTGAGCGGTGTCGATCCGGGCGAGGGGCGCGGCGTGTATGACTTCAAGCGGGGAACCGGTGCCCGAGAGGTTCGATGGCTCGGCGAGTGGGAGTGGAGCACGTCCGCCCTGCTGCGTCACGGCGTCAATCTGGCGACGCGCCACCGATCGGAGTCGGGGCTTCCGTAAGCCGCGTGGTTGTCCGGTTCATGAAGCGCGTGCTCTCTCGCACCATTGCACACATCGCCCCGCGAGCGTCCGTTGGCGGAGTGAGGGTGCTGATGTACCACGCGATCGACGATCCCGATCCCTCGGATTCAATGGCGCTTCGCGTGTCGCAGCAGCGGTTTCTCGAACAGATGACGGTACTGCGCGATGAAGGGTATGGCGTGGTTCCGCTGCGTGCTGTTCTCGACGCTCACGAGGAGAATGGCCGAACGCGTGTGGCGATCACGTTCGACGATGGGTACCGCAGTCAGGAATGGGCGGCGGCACTCCTGCGGGATTTTGGGTTTCCCGCGACGTTCTTTGTCGTGCCTCGTTTCCTCGACGGTGTGACGTCAGCCAAGACGTACTCCGAAACGTGGGGGCACCTCGGGTGGAGCGACGCGGCGGCGCTTATGGACGAGGGATTCGATGTGGGCGCGCATTCTATGACGCATCCGGATCTCAAAACCTGCGCCGGAGTTCGACTCGACGAGGAAGTGTCGGGTGCACGGACGCTGCTCGAGCAACGCCTGGGTCGAAGCGTTCCGCATTTCAGCTATCCGTACGGGCGCTACGATGAGCGCGTCAGGATGGCTGTGGAACGGGCGGGTTATCAGCTGGCCTGCACGAGCCGGCACGGGTTGAATCAGTCGTCTGGGCCGTCGTACACCGTGAATCGTACCGAGGTGTACGGCACCGACGACCGGCGCGATTTCGTCCGGAAGCTGCAGGGCCAATATGATTGGCTTGGCTACTGGCACCATCTGCGGCGGACATCATAGATAGAAGAGGGTCGCGTGCTGGATAAAAACGCCTTCGATGGCATCACGTTTTCACATCTGCGGCGTATCGCCGACGTTCTGCGTCTGGTCGACCAGGATGCGCTCTTTCGGGCGCACTCGCGGTTGTGCGCGGTCCGCGACAACGGCCGCACGATATTCCTGGCCGGCAACGGCGGCAGCGCCGCCACGGCGACCCATTGGGCCAATGACCTTGGCAAGGCGGCCAAGCGGTCGGGCCGGCAGCCGATTCGTGTATTGAGCTTGACCGACAATACATCGTGGTTTACGGCGCTCGCCAACGATGAGGGGTATGAATCGGTATTCGCCGGCCAGCTCGAGAACTTCGCGCAGCCCGGTGATCTCCTGATCGTGATTTCCGCCAGCGGGAACTCGCCGAACCTGCTCCGCGCCGTGGACGTGGCAAGGGCTCACGGCGCCTCGACGCTCGCGATCGTCGGGTTCGACGGCGGAGCGTTGAGCAAGACGGCCGACGAGGTGGTGCTGGTGCCAACCGAAGCCGGCGCGTACGAGATCGTCGAAGATGCGCACATGATCCTGTGCCACGTCCTGACGCGATCGCTCGTAGCTGATGTGCCCGACGCGGTGCAGACGGCACACGGCAAGAAGGGTTCAACGGGTCTCGCTTCCGTCTAGCGACTGTCCTCTCAATTTCATGTCAAAAATTCTGATCACCGGTATTACCGGCTTCGTCGGTTCGCACCTCGCGGACTTTTGTCTTGCGGAAGGCCATACCGTCCACGGCTTCCGTCGCTACCACCTCTCGAACACGCGGAACGTCGGGCATATCGCCGCCCGCGTCAACTGGTTCGACTGCGACATGACCGACCAGAAGTCGGTCATGAAAGCGATTGATGCCATTCGTCCCGATGTGGTGTTCCACATGGCGTCGCAGAGCTTCGTCAGCCCCTCGTGGGATCACCCGACGCTCTACATGGACGCCAACTACAAGATGACGGTGCACCTTCTCGAAGCGTGCCTGCACAGCAAGATCAACCCCAAGGTGCACATCCCCGGCTCGGGCGAGGAGTACGGCGAGGTGACCGAAGCCGAGCTGCCGATTCGCGAATCGACCGTGATGCGGCCGGTGAATCCGTACGCGGTGACAAAGATCGCCCAGGACCTGATTGCATACGTATATTTCCGGTCATACGGCCTGAACGTGATCCGGACGCGGGCGTTCAATCACGAAGGACCGCGCCGCGACAAGGTGTTCGGCATTCCCTGGTATGCCTACCAGGTGGCGCGGATCGAGCGCGGGCTGCAGGAGCCCGTCGTGCAGGTCGGGCACATCGACGACCGGCGAAATTTTACCCACGTCACCGACATGGTGCGCGCCTACTGGATGGCGGTGGAGAAGTGCACGCCCGGAGAGCTCTACCTCGTCGGCAGTGACCGGGAGAGCGACACCTTTACGTTTCGGAATGCGCTCGAGCAACTGATCGCGATGTCGACTGTGCCGGGCATTCGCTACGAGACCGTGCCCCAGTACGTGCGGCCGACGCAGGTGCCGCGATTGATCTGCGATCCCTCGAAATTCGTCAAGGCGACGGGATGGCAGCCGACACTCGGCTTCGAGACGATCCTGAGGGATACGCTGGCCTACTGGCGCGCGGAGCTCGACGCGAATCCCCTCCGATGAAGCAGTTCGAAATCATCACCGGCTGCCGCATTTGTGGCCATGCCGGGCTCGTGACCGTGCTTTCGCTCGGCGACCACCCGCTGGCGAATGCATTGACGGCGTCGCCCGACGCGGTCGAGGACCGTTACCCGTTGACGCTGATGTTCTGCGACGAGTGCGGGCTCGTCCAGATCGCCGAGACCGTGGACAAGTCGGCGCTCTTCAGCCACTACGTGTGGGTCACCGGCACGTCCTCCACGGCGCGGCAGTTTGCGCGGCAGTTCCACGAGCTTGCGACGCAGGTGCGGCCGCTCTCCTCGCGCGATCTCGTCGTCGAGATCGCGTCGAACGACGGCACGTTCCTCAGGCCATTCGTCGAATCTGGGGTTCGCGCGATCGGGGTCGATCCAGCGGCGAACATCGCGGAGATGGCTAACGCCGCCGGCATCAGAACGCGATGCGCCTTCTGGAACTCCAGCGTGGCGGATGACATCGTCGCCTCGGAAGGCCGCGCCAACCTTGTCGTGGCACGCAATGTCATCGCGCATGTCAGCGACTTGCACGAGGTGGTCGGGGCCATCAGCGACGTGTTGGATGAAGAAGGTGTCGCGGCGATCGAATTCCACGCAGCTCAGAGCATCCTGGAAGGGCTGCAGTACGATTCCATTTACCACGAACACCTCTGTTACTTCTCCGCGACCTCATTCGAGCGCCTGCTCCGGCAGCACGGGCTCCATCCGTTCCACGTGGAGTTCAGCCCGATCAGCGGCGGAGCGCAAATCATCTACTCGTCCCGGACACCGCGCCCGGCCACTGCCCAGTACGTCGCTCTCCAGGAACGAGAGAGGCTCGCAGGCGTCACGGATCGTGCGGCCTGGCAGGCATTTGGCGCACGATGTTTAGCGCACCGGGAGCGGTCACGGGAGCTCGTTGCAAAATTTGCGACGCGTCACGTCGTCGCCTTCGGTGCATCGGCACGGAGCGCGACGTACCTGAACTTCTGCGGGTTTACCCGCCGCGAGATTGCTGCCGTGATCGACAACGCTCCGTTGAAGCATGGGCGAGTCACCCCGGGGTCCGCGATTCCGGTGGTAACAGCCGATGAGGGGTTTGCGATGAGGCCCGACCTGTTGTTCATCCTCGCGTGGAACTTCAGGGACGAAATCATCGAATCGTGCCGGCGTCGTGGCTACGCCGGCGAATTTCTCGTACCTTTTCCAGACGCTCCTCACGTCGTGAGCGTCACCGCGGAGACATTGACATGATCGAGGACGTGAAGATTGTGCCGCTGCGGCGCATCGCGGACGAGCGCGGCACCATCATGCACGGCGTGCGCCGTGACACCCAGCTGAATGAGTTCGGCGAGGTGTACTTCAAGAAGCTTTATTTCGGCGTCGTGAACGGATGGCACGTTCACGAACAGCTGATCCTGAATTACATCTGCCTCTTCGGCATGATCAAGCTCGTGCTCTGCGACATGAGGCCGAGCTCGCCCACCAAGGGAGAGATTCAGGAAATATTTTTCGGAGACGACAACTACTGCCTCGTCCACATTCCCGCCGGGATCGCGAACGGCACCAAGGGCATGACCGACCCATTCGCCCTCATGACCAACGTGGCGTCGCACGCGCACGACCCGGCCCTCAAGTACGTCCGCATCGACCCTCACTCCGGCGAGATCCCGTACGACTGGGCGCGCCGCGACTTTTAGGAAGCCACCGTATTCATGCGTATCTTCGTGACCGGGGGTACCGGGATCATCGGCCGGGCTCTCGTGCCCTTATTGCGTGAGCGCGGCCATGACGTGCTCGTGCTGACGCGGCAGAAGCCGGCGGGGGAGGGATACGTGCACGGCAACCTCGAGGACGCCGATGTCGTCGGCGAGGCGCTGCGACGATTCGCTCCCGATGCCGCGGTGCATCTGGCCTGGGAGAACCTTCCGGACTACTCATTGCCGCAGACGCTGCGCAACTTCGAGCACAGCCTCAGGTTCCTCCGCCTTGCGGCAGAGGCCGGCTGCCAGGCGATCGTGTCCACGGGCAGTTGCTGGGAGTATGCCTCGCGGTCGGGGCAACTTGGCGAGGACGCCCCGCTCAACGGCACCGAGCCGTTCCATGCCGCGAAGAACGCGCTGCGGTTCCTGGGTCAGGCCATCGCCCGGACGCACGGCATGCATTTCTATTGGCTGCGTCTGTTCTTTGTCTACGGCCCCGGTCAGCGTCCGCAGTCGCTGGTGCCGCACCTGATCGCGTCGCTGCGGCAGGGACACCGGCCGACGCTGAAGGCTCCGTACAATCGGCACGACTTCGTGTTCGTCGGCGACGTCGCCCGGGCGATCGCCGCCGTCGTCGAGCAACGTCCCGCCGGAACGGTCTACAACGTGGGGTCTGGACGACCGACACCCGTTGCCGAGGTCATCGCGGTCGTCGAACGGCTGCTCGGCAGCGGGGAGACGACGGACGTTCCACCAGGGGTACCCGACCAGGATTTCTGGGCGGACATTTCACAGCTGCAGCGTGATACGGACTGGCAACCCGCGTTTGACCTCGAGTCGGGATTGCGCGAAACACTCCAGGTGCAAGCGGGGACAGTATGATCATTTCGCGAACGCCGATGCGCGTCAGCTTCATGGGGGGTGGGTCGGACCTGCCCGTGTTCTACCGGCAGCGCTACGGCGCCGTCGTCAGCACGACCCTCGATCGGTACATCTACATCACGGTCAACAAAAAATTCGACGATCTGATCCGTGTCAGCTATTCGAAGACGGAGATGGTCGAGCATGTCGATGAGATCGAACACAACATCATCCGCGAAGCGCTGAAGATCGTCGGGATCTCGAAGGGCATCGATATCGTGTACATGGGCGATGTGCCCCTCGGCCAGGCTGGAGTGGGCCTCGGCTCGTCGAGCGCCTTGGCAGTTGGCGTGCTCAACGCACTGTACGCGTACAGGGGACAGCACGCGTCGGCCGAGCGGCTCGCGCGGGAAGCGAGCCGGATCGAAATCGACATTCTGGGCCATCCAATTGGCAAGCAGGATCAATACGCGGCCGCGTACGGCGGACTCAATTTCATCCGTTTCAACAGCGATGACAGCGTCTTTGTCGATCCCCTGATCTGCGGCCGTGCCACACGCGACGAGCTCAACTCAAAATTGCTGCTGTTCTACACAGGGAGGACGAGGGTGTCGTCGGATATCCTCGTGGAGCAGAAAGCCAACATCGGCGACAATGGCCACTACGTGACGCACCTGGTGGACCTCGCGGAGCAGATGTCCGAGTTGATCGTCAGGATGGACTTCCGCACGTTCGGAGAGCTGCTCCACGAGAGCTGGGAGTACAAGAAGAAGCTGGCGAGCGGGATCTCGAACAGTGTGATCGACGACTGCTACGAACGCGCCCGCAGGGCGGGGGCGATCGGCGGCAAGGTCCTTGGCGCGGGAGGAGGCGGCTTCCTTCTCCTGTACTGCGAGCAATCGTGCCAGGAGAGCGTTCGGCAGGCGCTCCGGGATCTGAAGGAGACTCCGTTCCTGTTCGAGCCGCAGGGCAGCAAAATCATTTACGTGAGCGATTGACCGATACCACCACATCATTCAAGGACAGGCGCGTCCTGGTTACCGGAGCGAGTACCGGCATCGGCGCTGCCACGGCGCGCATGTTCGGGGCGGCAGGCGCGTGCGTCGGCGTGCATTATCGCCAGGCGCGGGAGGGAGCCGAGGCTGTCGCCGCATCGATCCGCGAGGCCGGTGGTCAGGCGCACGTGATGGCGGGCGACCTGCAGGACGGCGCTGTCCGTCGAACGCTCGTCTCCGACTTCGTGCGAGCCTCCGGAGGGATCGACGTCCTCGTCAACAACGCCGGCGCGTGCTACGGGTACGCACATTTCACCGAGCTTGACGAGGATTCGTGGGATCACACGCTCGCGCTGAACGCCAAGGCGCCTTTTTTTCTCAGCCGCGAGGCCTTCCTCGACATGACACTCCGCGGCTGGGGCCGCATCATCAACATCAGCTCCGTCTCGCAGAAGTACGGCGGTCCCCGCAGTTTGCATTATTCGGCGTCCAAAGCCGCGCTCGATGCGCTCACGGTCGGACTGGCGCGTGAAGGGGCTCAGTACAATATTCTGGTAAATTCGATTCGATGCGGTCTGATCGAGACGGGTATGCACCGCCGGGTCGATGGGTACAGCGACGAGCTGTTCCAGAAGCGACTCGACAAAGTGCTGCTCAAGCGCGCAGGCAGCCCGGACGACATCGCCCGGATGGCGCTCTTTCTCGCCGGCGAATCCGGCAACTTCATCACCGGCGAGATCTTTACCGTGGCTGGCGGCGACTGAGCGCGATGCGTCTTTTCATAACAGGGTCTGAGAGCTTCGTGGGGCGCGAGCTGCTCGCGCAGTGCGCCTCCGCTGGAATCGCCTGCACCGGTATCGATTCGGCGCCGGTGTCGCGCGAGGGATTCGAGCACCTGGACATTCGCTCGGAGCGCGTCGAAGAGGTGCTGCCCGAGGACGTCGACGCGGTCGTTCACCTGGCCGCCATGTCGCGTGACGCCGATTGCGTGGATCACCTGTACGACACGTTTGACGTGAACGTCATGGGTACGCTCAACCTGATGCGCGCGGCAAAGGCCAAAGGCGCGAAGCAGTTCATCTTCGCGTCGAGCGAGTGGGTGTACGATTCCTGTCAGGCCGGCGTCGTGAAAACAGAGGACTCGATCATCGATATCTCTCGACACACGTCCGAGTACGCGCTGTCGAAGCTGGCGGGCGAGGCCGTGTTGCGGCAGCAGTTCCTCCGCGGCTTCTGCGACACGACCGTGCTGCGCTTCGGCATCATCTATGGGCCGAGGCCATCGAACTGGTCGGCGGTGGAGGCGATTCTTCACAAGATTCGGCGGGGAGAGACGGTGCAGGTCGGCTCGGAGCAGACAGCGCGCCGCTTCATCCACGTGTCGGATATCGCGCGCGGCATTGTGAAAGCTGTCGGATGGCCCGGCTTCACCGTGGTCAATCTCGAGGGGAGTCGTCTCGTCACGCTCCGTGAGATCGCCGACGCGTCCGCACGCGTGCTTGGCACGTCGGCACAGGTGGTGGCCACCGGCGGTTCCGCCAGCGTCCGGGACGTCTCGGGCGATCGCGCGGCAGAACTGTTCCAGTGGAGCCCTACGGTGGACCTCGAGGAAGGCCTTCGTAGTCTCCTCGCCTTCGTGTGATTATCGCGTGCGTATCGAACCGCTGAAACTGGACGGCCTTTTCCTGCTCACGCCAGAGCCGCGTGAGGACAGCCGCGGATCGTTCACGCGCCTGTTCGACGTGGATGCGTTCAGGGCCGCCGGTTTGAACACCACGTGGCTGCAGGAAAGCCGGTCCTACACCGCACGCCGCCACACCGTGCGCGGGCTTCATGCGTCATTGCCGCCGGCGGTGGAAGGCAAGACCATCACCGCGGTTCGCGGAGAGGTGCTGTGGGTGTCGGTGGATATCCGTCGCGGCAGTCGCACATTCGGGCGCTGGGAGTCGGTGCGATTGGCTGGCGGCGTATACTCGACGCTCTACGCGGCTCGCGGATTTGCGCACGGATGCGTCTCACTGACCGACCATTGCGACCTCCTGCTGCGCGCCGACACACGGTACTCCGACCAGCATGGGACGGGGATTGCGTGGAACGATCCGGACCTCGCGATTGACTGGCAGCTTGGCGGCGCCGAGCCCGTCATCTCCGATCGCGACCGCCAATATCCGAATTTCAGACATTTCACGGACACAGTCGGGGGCGTCGAGCTGTGAGCTCGCCGGCACACTGCGGGAGAGTCAATGGACGATAAGCAGCGCTATCTCTTCGACCTGAATGGCTACCTGGTGCTCAAGGGCGTCGTGCCACCTGAGACGATCGCGGCCTGCAACAAAGTGCTCGACGTCATCGATCAGCTCGCGCCCGAGCGTTACCCCAATGGGGTGACTCTTGGAAAGCCCCGCACACCAGCTGAGCTCTACGTCTCGAACATTGTCGAGGCGGACCCGGCGCTCAACGCATTCGTCGACATTCCGGAAGTGCTCGATATCATCGACGAGGTGTCGCTGCACTTGTATCGCCTCAATCACACCTACGCGATTTACCGATGGGGCACTGGATATACCTACCTGCATATGGGAGCCACCCCGCTGCATCCGAAGGCGACGTACATGTGCCACAACACACAGATGTTTTCGACGACCACGAAAGCGGTGTTTCCGATCCAGAACAACCAGACCGAGGACGGCTGTTTCGCGGTCGTGCCCGGATCGCACAAAGCGAACTTCAGGCGGCCCTTCGGCGACCACCCGGACGAGAACCCATCGCTTATCCCTGTACCAGGCGAGCCTGGAGATGCGGTTGTTTTTACGGAAGCGCTCACGCACGGCAGCGTCCCGAACGTGTCTGGCCGGCCGCGGCGCACCATCTACTTCTGCTACAGCGTGGGCTACATGCCCGACTGGGGCAGGCTCGGCCTGTCGTTCACCCCGGAATTCATGGCCGGATTGAACGACCGGCAGCGTGAAGTCGTTCGCCTGAAGGATCGCTGATGGCGGGTACTGACAGTGGCAGGGCTGACGCGTTCGAGGTACGCAACGCCGAGATGACGCGCCGGATGAACGCCGATCCGCACGTCCGCGACGTCACGCGCGAGTGGGTGCACGCGGTGCTCCCGTACGAGTACCACTACCACTTCTCATGGTTAGGTGTGCCGATCATCCAGTTTCCGTCAGACATCGCGGCGATGCAGGAGCTGATCTGGAATGTGAAGCCCGATCTGGTGATCGAGACCGGCGTTGCGCGCGGCGGCTCGTTGATCTTTTACGCGTCGATGCTCGAGCTGCTTGGGGGCGAAGGTCAGGTCATCGGCGTAGACGTCGACATCCGAAGCCATGCGCGCGAGGCGATCGAGGGCCATCCCCTCGGCCGCCGCGTCGTGATGGTGCAGGGTTCGTCCATCGATGAGGCCACGGTGGCGGAAGTGGCGCGCCACGCCGGGAAGCGTCAACGCGTGCTGGTCGTGCTGGATTCCAGTCACACGAGCGAACACGTCGCGGCCGAGCTCCGGCTCTATTCGCCCTTTGTCACGCAGGGTAGCTACATCGTCGTGTTCGACACGGTGATCGACGATCTGCCGGACCGTTTTCACGAAGGCAAGGCGTGGAAGGCGGGACGGGGGCCGAAAGCCGCCGTTCGCGAATTTCTCGCCGCGAATACGGACTTCGGCGTCGACCGTACCTATGAAGACAAGCTGCTGGTGACGGTGTCGCCGGAGGGATTTCTGAAACGCCTATGATGGGTTCCACTGAAATTGCGCAGCAGGTGCTGCGCCTGCGCCTCGCGCAGATGCTCATCAACGAGCGCTACAAGAGCGGCGAGTTCAAGATTCCGATTCACCTGGCGATGGGGCACGAAGCCATTGCCATCGCGGTCAGCCGCGCCATGACAACGGACGATCAGCTCGTCCTGCCGCACCGCAATATCCACTACAACCTCGCTCGGGCGGCGCGCTTCAAGCCGGTTCTCGACGAGTTCCTCCTGAATGCCAGTGGCATTGCTGGCGCCAGGCTGGGGTCGATGAACCTCGCGAATCCAGGCGACGGCGTGCGTTACTCGTCGAGCATTCTTGGCAACGCGCTGCCAGTCGCCGCAGGTATTGGCCTCGGTCTGCGCGTCAAGGAATCGCCAGGCATCGTCTTCGTCGTGACGGGTGACGGCGCGATCGAGGAGGGGGCGTTCGTCGAAACCCTCACATTCATGCGCACCTACGACGTCAGCGGACTGGTCGTTGTGGAGAACAACGGCTGGTCGATGTCGACGACGATCGCGCAGCGCCGCTGCGCGATTCATCTCGATCGGCTTGCGGAGGCTTTTGATATTCCGTACCGGCGAGTCACCGGTAACGATGTCTACGCATACGTGCGGGTATTGCAGGAGGTGCGTGACCAGACCGCGCGCGACCGTCGGCCGGCGATCGTGGAAGTCGATCTGCACACGCTCGGTGACTGGCGTGCGGATCCTGACGGCCGGTACATCAACTATCACGCGGGTCCGGCGCCGACGGTTGAAATGCGGACATGGCCCGTGCTGCGGGAGAGCCACGAGGATCCGGTCTATGCGCTGATGGATCACGTCGATATGACGTTGCTGCAGGGCATCGCCGACGAGCAACTCGCGCTGCTCAAGGCGGAACTGGCGTGAAATACCTGCAGCACATCAACGGCTTGATTCGCGCGACCATCGAATCGCACGACGGGCCTCTCGTGATGCTCGGCCAGAATATCGCGGCAGGCTCGTGTCTTGGCGGGTTGACGCGGAATCTTCCGGCCGGCCCGACGCGACGTGTGCTGAA
>CAMCNL010000008.1 GCA_945876205.1 Candidatus Sulfopaludibacter sp. SbA3 | reverse complement strand
ACGCGGCCCAGGCCAAGTTGACAGGATCCAGCCATATACGGCCAGCGCTTACCCGCCGGCGCTCACCGTCTTCTCTGCGCCGGCCGGGTGCAGCGCGTGTTCGGCGGCTCACCTATGTTCCCGGTTGCACACGCGCAAGTTGGAGAACTCAGCCCGTCTTGATTGGCCTCGCGGTCCCAGGTCCCAAAACAGCGCTCCAGACGGGCTTCCCCCTTGCTTCATCTCACGACACGTTCCCAAGTGAGCGTGCCCTCGACCACGGGAGGGGCCAGTTCCGGAGCGTCGATACGCAGCACGACTCGGTTGGGTCCCTCGAAGCTAAACCACCGCTTACGCGTCACGCCGACAAGGTTGGGCCGAACTGCGTCCTCAACATGATGCAAGACGAACCCCTCCTTAGCGTGAACTTCAACCCTGCTGCAGTACGCATCAGACCCCCTGACCGCCGACAGCGCTTCCGATTCGTCCGTCGTAACCGCGTAGGGGTTCGACAGCTTCCATTTGGGACGATTGGGGTCCATCAGAACCGCACACATGTGATTCGTGTCCGTGTAAATGATGTAGCCAAAACTCAGAGGGCTCTGTCTTGTTGTCCCGTCAGCGAGGCGCTGTGCATACGATATGAGCCGCCACGTGACACGATCGACCGGAACCGCGAAAGGGCGTTACGCGCGAACGAGGCGGCTAACGGGTCCCGGTACCGAACTACCTATCTAGATATTTCTGTGCGCCTCGCAGCATCACGCCAGACACGCTCGCGTTCACATCGGAATAGGTCTTACATTCACCCACGCGTGGATCGGGCCTGGACAGAAGTCGCGGGGTTGGGCCGACCTGTATAGCGACGTTGTCGGTGGAGCCGGTCGCAAATATCGACAGCGCCGGCGGTTCTGAAATACGTCGTCGCCGCGGGGATGCCGGCCTGCGCTCGCCGTCGGAGCATGCCGATTCACGATCCGGAAATCGCGCGGAGCGAGGCTTCCGCGTTGACTTCGGTCCGTGTGCACACAGGCGCCCGGATCGCCCATGAAGGTCCGATTGCGCCTGACAGACGCCGCCTCGAATCAGCTCGTAGTCAACGCGCCAGCGATAGGACAGCGAGTCGGAGCGCGCATTTCCCGGCATGCGTAGCCGGCGGGCGCAGGCCGGCATCCCCGCGGCGGCGCTCCACGACGGTCCGGCCGCCTTCGACTGCGCTCAGGCTAGGGTTTCGCGTCCCGCCAGTTGTCGCCGATTCCGACATCGACCGTGAGGGGCACCGTCAGCGAGACGGTGCCCTCCATCCGCTCACGAACCATCTCGGCAGCCTGCTCCGACTCTTCCCGCGGTCCTTCGAAGAGCAGTTCGTCGTGCACGGTGAGGATCATGCGCGTCGCCAGCTGGCGCCGTGCGAGCTCGGCGTGGACGTCGATCATCGCCTTCTTCAGGATGTCGGCCGCGGTGCCCTGGATCGGCATGTTGACGGTCACACGCTCGGCGGCCGATCGAATCTGCCCGTTCCGGCTGTTCAACTCGGGCACCAGCCGTCGTCGTCCGAACATGGTCTTCACCACGCCTTGTTCCCGGGCACGCTGCAGGGTCTCTTCGATGAATCCGCGGACGCGGGGAAACCCGGCGAAGTAGGCGTCGATGAATTCCTGCGCGGCTTCCTTGGTGACGCCGATGTCCTTGGCCAGCGTGAACGCGGTCTTGCCGTAGAGCAGCGCGTAGTTGATGATCTTCGCGCGGCGACGCAGCTCGTGCGGATCGAGGCCGCTGTCGGCGCCGAACACTTTCAGCGCCGTACGGTCGTGGATGTCCTCGCCGCTGCGAAATGATTCGATCAGCGCTTCTTCACCAGCCAGGTGCGCCAGCACGCGCAACTCGATCTGCGAATAGTCGGCGGAGATGAGGACGTTGCCCGGCGCGGCCACGAACGCGCGGCGGATCAGGCGTCCGAGCTCGGTTCGAATCGGAATGTTCTGGAGGTTCGGATCCGAGCTGCTCAACCGCCCGGTCGCGGCGACGGCCTGGTTGAAGCAGGTGTGGACGCGGCCGGTGACAGGATGTACCAGCAGCGGCAGCGCGTCGATGTAGGTGCTCTTCAGCTTGTGGAGTCCGCGCCAGTCGAGAATCAGGCGCGGAAGCTCGTGCGAGAGCGCCAATTCCTCGAGCACCTCGACCGCCGTTGAGTACGACTTCGACTTTCCGGTCTTCTTCAGCGCCGGGAGCTGGAGCTTCTCGAACAGGATCTCGCCGAGCTGCTTGGGCGAGTTGATATTGAATTCTTCGCCCGCCAGCCCAAAGATGCGGGCCGAGTACCGCGCAAGTTCCTGCTCGACGTGCTGTGACTGTTCGGCCAGCGCCGGACCGTCGATCCTGATGCCCGCGCGCTCGACGTCGGCGAGGACCGGGAGCAGCGGCATCTCCATTTCACGGAAGACGCCATCGAGTTGATCCGTGACGAGCAGTGGCGCGAGACGATTCGACAACTGACGCGCAAGGTCCGCGCGCTCGCCCGCGAAGTTCAGCGCGACGTCGGGAGAGAGCCCCGCGAGCGGCTGCGACCTGGCGCCGCGGCCGCACACGTCCTCCTCGGTCAGTGCCTTGTAGCCGAGGTGTTCGAGCGATGCTTCCTCGAGCGGATGGCCGGACCGCGTGGCGTCGAGCAGATAGCTCGCCAGCATGGAATCAAAGGCGATGCCCTTGAGCGTCACGCCGTGGCCGGCGAGGACCTCCAGGTCGAACTTGAGATCGTGCCCGACCTTGCGAACGGCTTCGTCCTCGAGCAGCGGCGTGAGACGCTCGAGCACGGCGCGCGAATCCAGTTGAGGAGGCGCGGCGGCGCCCGACAACAAGTCGCCGCTCGAATCGCCGCCTGTGTGGCCCATCGGGATGTACCGCGCCTGGCGATCCGCGGTGGAGAAGGCAATTCCCACGATCGCCGCGAGCATTGCAGAGGGCCGGTCGGGAATCAGCCGCAACGAGAATTCGCCAGCGGCGCGCAGCTCGGCGATCAGCGCATCGAGGTCCGGCAGCGAGAGGACGAGCGAGTAATCCTTCACCACCGTTTCCGCGGTTGGCGCGTACTCGTTCATCAACGTCCTGAACGCCAGCCGCGAAAACAGCTCGTAGCACCGCTCCGTCGACGCGCCGCGGTAGCGCAACGCCTCGAAGTCGATCTCGAGCGGCACGTCGCAGCGGATGGTCACGAGGTCGCGGCTCTGCATCGCCTCGGCCCGGTGCGCAAGCAACGACTCGCGATATTTTTTCTGCGGCAGGTCCGCGGCGTGATCGAGCAGCGCGTCGAGGCTGCCGTGCGTCGTGATCAGGTCGATGGCGCCCTTCTTTCCCACCCCGGGAACGCCCGCCACGTTGTCGCTCGTGTCTCCGACCAGCGCCAGCACGTCGACCACCTGCGACGGCTTCACGCCAAACTTCTCAATCACGCCCTCGGCGTCGAACCAGGCACCGTCCTCGCGCGGGTCGTAGACGCGAATGCCGTCTCGCACGAGCTGGAAGAAATCCTTGTCGATCGACACGATGGCGACCTCGAAGCCTTCATCGACCGCGCGCCGTGCCATCGTCCCAATCACGTCGTCGGCCTCATATCCCGGCGAGTTGAGGATCGGGACGCCGAGTGCCTCGCAGGCCTCGTGCACCCAGTTGATCTGCTCGGCAAGGTCGTCGGGCATCGCGGCGCGGTTGGCTTTGTAGTCGCTGACGATCTGGTCGCGGAAGGTGGGGCCCTTCAGATCGAATGACGCCGCGATGAACTCGGGCTTGTGATCGGTCATCAGCTTTCGCAGCATCGTGACGAACACGTAAACGGCGTGAGTGGTCTGACCCTCCTGGTTTGACAGTCCCTTGCCGCGGAACGCATGGTAGGCGCGGTACATCTGGGAGCTGCCATCAATCAGGAAGAGCGTCGGGCGGGCCATCTGGTCAGGATATATCATTGAACCTCATGCTCTTTGGGCCTCCGAGCGCTGTCCGGCGCGCATCCTTCTTCATCGTGTGTGCCTGCGCGCTGGTGAGCAGCGCGTGCGCCGGCCGCGGCGTCTTCAAACCCGAGTTCGAGTACGAAGAGGAGTTGTACCTGGCGCTCGACGGCTCGGCGACGTTGAACGTCAACGCGTCCGTCGCATCGCTGGTAGCGCTGCGCGGTGTCGCCCTCGATCCGAACCCGCGCGCGCGCATCGATCGCGCGGCTGTGCGCGCGCTGTTCGAGGGACCCGGCGTAGACGTCTCGAAGGTGAGCCTCTCGCGACGCGAAGGCCGGCGCTTCGTCCACGTGAGCATCCAGGTCATGGACGTGCGCCGCCTCGCCCTGCGTGCGCCGTTCGCGTGGTCGTCGTATCGTCTCGACCGCCAGGGCGACGTCATCGAGTTCAGGCAGGTCGTCGGCCGGTCCGCCGGCAAGCAGGTGGACGCCGGGTGGACGGGACAGGAAATCGTCGCCTTCCGCATGCATCTGCCCAGCGAGATCCCGTTTCACAACTCGCCCACGGGCGTCCAGCGCGGAAACATCCTCGAGTGGCAGCAACCGCTGGTCGAGCGGCTGAACAGCACGCCGCTCGATGTGCAGGTTCAACTGGAACCCGAATCGATCCTCTACACGACGTTGCTCCTCTTTGGCTCGACGGTCGTCGCCGCGGCGATCGCCTTCGCGCTGCTGATCTGGTGGGTCGTCCGACGCGGGCGTCACGGTGAGATGGCGGAGTCGCAATCATGAACAAGCTGGCGTTCGGCGCGAAGCCCGCCGTGCTGCGCTGCGGCCGCTGCGGAAAGTTCGTGGACTGGGAAGACGCGCGACTGCAAGTGGTCTGTCCCTGCCGCCCTCATATCGATCTGCCGCCGGTCCTCGTGCGCGAAGCGACGCCGGCCGAGCGCGAAAAGGCGCTCGAGCTATTCAGGAGGGACTTCGGTCCCGCGCAGCTGGTGGCCTACGGCGAAGCCGTGACGCTAGACGATGCGGCGGCGCTGGTGGCGGAAACAGATGGTGAGATCGGGGGAGCGCTGGCGTGGCGCCACTTCGATGGCGCGTTCCACATCCTCGCGCTGGCGACCGATCCGATGTGGCAGCGTGCCGGAGTCGGCGGGCATCTAGTGGTCGAGGCCGAGCTCCTGGCGCGGCGCCAGGAGCAACCTCGTGTGATTGTCACGATTACGAACGATAACCTCCCGGCGCTGTACTTCTATCAGCGCCGGGGGTACCGTGTGTCGGCCATCCTGCGTGATTCCGTGGCGGCCCATTCCCGCGACCGGCAGATCGTTGGCTTCGCGGGCATTCCCATCCTCGACGAGATTCAGCTCGTCAAGTACATCTGAGCGCTCGTTAGATCTTCTCGAGCTCCGCCTTCATCTCGGCGTCGGTCTTCAGGTTGTTCGTCACCGAGAACGCGGGGAACCCGCTCGCCAGAGACCTGGCGATCACCCGGTCGACGTTGCTGTTGACCACGCCCTCAAGCGTCACGTGCCCGCGGTCCACGATGATGTGGATTGGAGGGTTGACCATCGAGCCATAGCCCCAGAAATTCGAGTTACCGTAAATCGCCCGCGCGATTCCGCGTCGCAGGTCGTCGTCGAACTGCGAAACCGGAAGGGTCTCGATCTGGTTGTTCACCTGGGTCACACCCGTCAGCTTGGCAACCCTCTTTTCGATGTCCTTGGCCTTGTAGGGCATCGTGACCTTACCCGTGAGCGTCACGACGCCCTGGTTGACTTCGGCCTGAACGTTGTCGAACACCGTGAAGTTCGGGTACTGCAGGACCTGCTTTGAAACGTTGCGGAAGATCTGCAGATTCCCCGTATCCGCCGCGAGCACCGGCGCACTCATCGTGAGCACGACTGCAGCGGCGGCGATAAACCTGGCAAACATATGTCTAACCTCCAGCCTTTGCCGGGGCAAGGAGAATGCCAGTAAAAATCGCTGTAAATCGCGCCAGTTTCCGTGGATTGCGGGGGGCCGTCCTCTGCTGCGGACGGCTCGACTAGAGCAGCACCATCGTCGCGACGCCGGCGGCGATGAGCAGGATCTGACGGAGCGATCCCGCGTCGGTGCGACCGCGGTGGAGCCCGGGGATCAGGTCAGCCATCGCGACGTAGAGGAAGCTCGAGGCCGCAAGGACCAGGCAATAGGGAAGAAGCAACGGCAGCGACTCGAGGGCGAAAAACGCGACGACTGCGCCGGCGGCGCTGGCGGTGGCCGAGAGGACGTTCAGCAGCAGCGCGCGTCCGCGCGAGTAGCCCGCGTGGAGCAGGATGGCGAAGTCGCCCACCTCCTGCGGGATCTCATGCGCCGCCACGGCGAACGCCGTGCTCACCCCGAGCGGCACGGATGTCAGCACGGCTGCCGCGATCACCGCTCCGTCCACGAAATTGTGAAAGGCATCGCCGACCAGCACGGGGACGACGCTGCCGTCGTGCACGTCGCAATCATGGGTGTGGCAGTGGCGCCAGAGCACCAGCTTCTCGAGCACGAAAAACAGCAGGATGCCGCCGAGCAGCGTGGCAAATACCCGCGACGCCGGCAGGTGCGTCAGCGCTTCGGGCAGCAGATTCAGCATCGCGACGCCAAGCAGCGCGCCCACGGCGTAGCTGACCAGCCAGGGCACGAGGCGAGCTCGGAAGGAATCCTTAAAAAGAAGAACGCTTGCTGCGACGAGCAGCCCGCCCAGTCCGCCGAGCAGGCTCAGTCCGATAGCAATGAAAAAGAGCGACACGTGACGGCATCATATTACGAGGCTACGTAGCCGCGTCGCGCGCGGACGGTATAGCGGCGATCCTTCACTTCGACGCGGATCGTGTGCCAGCGTCCGTCGTTCTTGCCGGTGCTGGCGTATCCCAGGTAGTACTGCTTGCTCAACTCGTCGGCGATGCGCGTAGTGGCGCCATCGAGATCGCCGAACCCGCGAACGATCTCGGTGCGCCCACCGGTCTCGTCGGTGATCTGGCGAAGCGCGTCGGCGTTCACCCCCTCGCCGCTGTTCCGCGACCAGGTGCCGCCGGAATTACCGCCACCGCCGCCGCCGATGATGGGAGGCATTCTCCCTTGCGGCCTGCGGCCGCCAGGAAACGGAAACGGGATTGGCAGCGGCACCCGGACCGAAGGACCGTTGCGCGTCATCGTCCGCGTGGTGCCGTCGACGCCGAGCGCATAGACCAGCACTTCGCTCTCGCGAATCATCTGCCGGAGCTCGTTCACCGACGTCGAGCTGTTGGTGTCGTTGCCGTCGGAGATGACGAGCAGCGCCTTCTTCCTGTTCTGTCCCTTTTCCGCGAGCGGGAGCGCATCGGCGATTGCGTCGTACATCGCCGTGCCGCCGGACGGATTGACGTCGTTGACCGCACGGCTGATGGCGCGGCGATCCGCCGTCCACCCTTGTGAGATGTACGGACGGTTGGCAAACTCCATGAAGAACAGCTCGTCGTCTTTTCCGAGCAGGTCGTAAACGAAACGGTCGATCGCCGACCGCGCCGCCGACATCTTGTCCGGCGTCATGCTGCCGCTGGCGTCGAGCGCAATTCCCAGGCTGACGGGCACGCGCTCGTTGCTGAAGTGCGTCACCTCCTGGCGCTGCCCGTCTTCGTAGATGGTGAAGTCTTCTTTACGCAGACCCGAGACGAACCGGCTGTCGTCGTCGGTCACCGTCGCCGTCACGTTGATCAACTCGACGCCGCTCCGGAAGCGGAACCCGTCCTGGTCCTGGTCCTGCGCCGCAAGGGACGCGACGCCGGCGATCGCCAATGTGAGCGCAATGAGCGGACGGGGGAGGATCGTCATCTTCAAGCCTCGGGGCGGCGTGCGGCCGCAAGGCGCATTTGATCGGCGCGGCGGTCGACATGGCGCAGCATGCCCGACTCGGTGCGGAAGCTTACCCGGTATCGTCCCACGTTGGCGACGTTGGGAATCGTGACGACGAAGGGTGATTCGTCACCCGGCTCGAGCGTCGTGAAATCCAGTGGCGCGCGTCCGCTGGCGACAAATGTCCCACCCTTGTCGAACGCGAACACGACAGCGGTGATTCGCGCGGCCGGGCTTCCGGCGCGCGGGTTTCGAACCAGCCCCGAGATCGTCAGGTTGCTGCCCTCGCGTGCATGGCGCATCGACACGAGCTCGAGCGGCGCGGCTTGCCGTGCCGCGGCGTTGACGGCAGCGGGCCTTGAGGCCGCGTCATCCTGTCCACGGCTGGACATCGCCACCGCCACGACAATCGCCACGCCCATCGTCGCCACGACGGCGGCCTTGATGAACGGACGGCTCTTGAGCGAGCCGCCTGGCGCCGTGGTGAACATCGATGCCACCGCGACAGGCGCGCTCGCGGACGCGGTACGCTGGACGCCGTCGTCAATGGCGGATGCCAGCGCAGCGACGCGAGCCGCCGAGCGGCGGCGCTCCTCGGCGAGACTTCGCCAGGCGACCACCGCACAACCGACCGCCGCAATCAGCGACAGCACCGTGAGAGCCGTCAGTACTAGATTCATTTCCGTGACCCTTATCGCAACGTGAACTCGACCGCGACTTCGACGATGACGTCGACCGCGACGCCCTTACGCCGCGCCGGCTCGAAGCGCCACTGGCGCACCGCGTCGGCGGCGCGTTGGTCCAGCCCCGACCCCAGTCCCTGCTTCACGCGCACGTCGCTCACCGATCCATCGCGCCGCACGACGATCTCGAGGACGACGTCTCCGGTGACATTCCGTCGGCGTCCTTCGTCGGTGTAGTCGGCCTTCACCTCGCGGAGAAGTCGGGGAGGCTCGATGCCGCTGCCAGGCCGGAACGGACCGCCACCGGTACCACCGCCAGAGCCATCGCCGATGCCCGAGCCAAGCCCTTCACCGTTGCCCGTACCTTGCCCGGAGCCAGAGCCTCCGCCGATGCCCGAGCCTTGGCTCTCGGCCACGTCCCTGGGTTTCTCGATGACGCCTTCGCGGTCGCGATCGTTGGTGGCAGCGGCGACGACGGGCGCCACGAGCACGCGTGACGGCAGCGGTTCGGGTGCGGGTTCAATCTTCGGCTGTGCCGGTGCAACCGGCGTCGGCCTGGGTGGTTCTTCAGCACGTGCGGTCGTCAGCACCGGCTTCGGCGTGACCGGGGGAACCGCGATGCGCGGCTGCGGGACGCCGCGTCGTTCGACCTTTCGTGGTGGCAGAGGATTTCTGAGGCCGCCCCCACCTCCGCCGCCTCCTGGGCCGGGACTCATGATGAAGACGAGGTGCGTTGGCTCCTGCACCGTTTCTTCGCTCGATGTTGAATCTGCGGGGGCCGCGGTGAGCCAGATCAGCGCCAGAAACAAAGTAGCGTGGGCGAGCGACGAGGCAAAGGCCGGCAGGCCGACGCGGCGTTCGCTCACGGACGCGACATCGCCGGATGCGGCAAAGAGGTCCGAAGGCGGGGGCGTGGCACATGAGGCCGCATCGCTCCGCAGTCGGCGGCCGACCCGGATCGCGTCCGCGGCGGCGATGTAGCCGGAGCCCGGAATCGTCCGAAGCCCACCGGAGCTCATCAGCCCCGCAACGATTTCGGGGTCGACGCCGGCGGCCTGGGCAAGCTCGTCCGGCGTAAAGACTTCAGGGAGCGTCACTTGAGACATGAATCCGCCAGCCTACGGGGCAAAAGGCTTGCCTGATTCTTTGCGGTCGTTTCAGGCCGAATCTGAGCGATCGGCACGGGAGTGTGGCCGTTGCGGGACGGTCTGGCTGTCCGCAGGCGATGTCAAAATGTGAGTCCGCTCTTCACTGGTCACTGGGGTCTGACCCCAGTGGCGGGTCAGATCCGGGCTTTGAGCCCTTCGGTGAAGCGGTAACCGTCGCGTTCCGCCAGGACGCGGGTGGCCTTGAAGCCAGCGCCTGGGAGGGCCTCAGCGGCGCTGCCCGTGGGGCCTTCGATGGCAATCAGGCGGCCGCCGCCGCGAAGCACGCGGTGCGCCTCGCGCAGAATCGGCTGCCGCGAGGCGTCATCGAGCGACGTCAGCCATCCGCTCTTGGAGTGCATCACGATCACGTCGAACGAATCATCCGCGAACGGCAGCGCATGCAGGGGCGCAACGTGGAGATCGACGAGTACGCCCGCCTTCTCCGCGGCTTTGCGCGCGCTGGCGGCAGCCGCGTCGTCGCCGACGGCAACAGCCGCGTGACCGCTCAAGCCAACCTTCGCGGCAAGCGCCCCGGTGAGGGATGGATCGTCGATCCCGATCTGCAGCGCGCGCTCACCCATGCGCACGCCGCTCATCGAGATCGGCAATTGTTCCTGTTGCTTGGTCTTCCGTAGGAAAAACATCGATTTTGCTCATGATATAGTGACCGATTGTGAGTTCTCCACTCCAAATTGCCCCTGCACGCGGGAAGCTCGGCGTGTTACTGGTTGGCCTCGGCGCCGTCAGCACTACGACCATTGCCGGCGTCTGCGCGATTCGCAAAGGCCTCGCGCTCCCGATTGGCTCGCTGACGCAGATGGGCACGATCCGTCTCGGTAAGCGCACTGAAGGCCGATCGCCAAAGATCAACGAATTCGTTCCGCTTGCCCAACTCGATGACCTCGTGTTTGGCGGCTGGGACATCTTCGAAGAAGACTGCTACGCCGCGGCGAAAACCGCCGGCGTGCTCGACCGCGACCAGCTCGAGCAGGTGCGCGGCGAGCTCGAGGCGATTCGCCCGATGCCCGCCGTGTTCGACCAGCGCTACGTCAAGCGGCTTGACGGTCCGAACGTCAAGAAAGGCAAGAACAAGCGCGACCTGGCCGAACAACTGATTGCGGACATCCGCGCCTTCAAGGACAAGCACGGCTGCGATCGGCTCGTGATGGTCTGGTGCGGCAGCACCGAGGTCTTCATGAAGGAGTCCGCGGTGCACGCCACCGTCGCCTCTTTCGAAAAAGGCCTCGAGCAGAGCGACGACGCCATTCCGTCGAGCATGATTTACGCGTACGCGGCGCTGCGGGAGGGCATCCCGTTCGCCAACGCCGCGCCGAACCTCACCGCCGACGTGCCGGCGATGCTGGAGCTCGCGGCGCGGAACAAGTCGTTGCTCTCGGGTAACGACATGAAGACCGGGCAAACGTTGATCAAGACGATCATCGCCCCCGGCCTGAAAGCGCGGCTGCTCGGCGTCAAGGGCTGGTATTCGACGAACATCCTCGGCAACCGCGACGGCGAGGTGCTTGACGATCCAGAGTCGTTCAAGACGAAGGAAGAGAGCAAGAAGTCGGCGCTGGACTACATCTTCCAGCCGCACCTCTATCCGGATCTCTACAAGGACCTCTGCCACGTCGTCCGCATCAATTACTATCCGCCGCGCGGTGACACCAAAGAGGGTTGGGACAACATCGATCTGATCGGATGGCTTGGCTATCCGATGCAGCTCAAGATCAACTTCCTCTGCCGCGACAGTATCCTCGCCGCGCCGATCGTGCTTGATTCAGCGCTGTTTCTCGACCTCGCGAAGCGGGCGGGCATGTCGGGCATCCAGGAGTGGCTGTCGTTCTACTACAAGGCGCCGATGCATGCTCCTGAGGTTTATCCCGAGCACGACCTGTTCATCCAGTTGATGAAGCTGAAGAACACGCTGCGGCACATGATGGGCGAAGAGCTGATCACGCATCTCGGACGCGAGTATTACGATTAACAGGCGGTGAATTCTTCCGCGCTGCTCGGCGGCCTGTTCATCGGGATCCTCTCGGCGCTGCCGATCGTCAACGTCGCCAATTGCTGCTGCCTCTGGATTGTGGGCGGCGGCCTGATCGCTTCCTACCTCGCACAGGACGACCCCCGGCCGATGACCGTCGGCCGCGGTGCGCGCGCGGGCCTGCTCGCGGGCATCTCCGGCGCGTTTATCTGGCTGTTTGCCACCATGGCGCTCAACGTCGTCGTTGCTCCGCTCCAGGAGCGGATGGTCGATTCGATGATCCGGAATGCGCAGGACATGCCGCCCGACGTCCGCGCCTGGCTCGAGACGATCGGCAACCGCGCGTCGTCTCCGCTGCGTTACGTCCTCGGGTTCCTGTTCCATTTCTTTGGCGGAGTGATCTTTGCGACGCTCGGCGGGGTGCTGGGCGCGGTATTCTTTTCCCCATATGGCCGATCAGAAACCGCCAGCTGAAATCTCGGACCTGCTCCAGGAAGACCGCACCTTTCCGCCGCCGGAATCATTCCGGGCGCAGGCGATCGTGCGCGATGAATCGGTCTACGAGCGCGCCGAGCGCGACCCCGAAGCGTTCTGGGCAGAGTTTGCGAAAGAGCTGGAATGGTTCACGCCGTGGTCACAGGTGCTGGAATGGAAGCCGCCGCACGCCAAATGGTTTGTTGGTGGAACGCTCAACGCGAGCGTCAACTGTGTCGACCGCCACGTGCGGAGTGCGCGCCGGAACAAGGCCGCCATCATCTGGGAAGGCGAGACCGGCGACCGCCGGACGCTGACCTACTTCGACCTCTACCGCCAGGTCAGCCAGTTTGCGAACGCCATGAAGTCGCTTGGCGTGAAGCGCGGCGACCGCGTGGCCATCTACCTGCCGCTGATTCCTGAGCTCGCGATTGCGATGCTGGCCTGTGCGCGCATCGGCGCGGTGCACTCCGTCGTCTTCGGCGGCTTCAGCGCCGAATCGCTGCGAGACCGCATCAACGACTCGCAGTGCACGCTGCTCATCACCGCCGACGGCGGATGGCGGCGCGGCAACGTCGTGCCGCTCAAGCAGATGGCCGACGAAGCGCTCGAGGGAACGCCCTCGATCGAGAACGTCGTGATCGTGCAGCGACTGCACGGATCGCCGGTCCAGGTGCGCATCAAGGAGGGACGCGACCACTGGTATCACCGCCTGATGCAGGACGCGCCCTACACGTGTGAGCCTGAGCGGATGGACGCGGAGGACATGCTCTACATCCTCTACACGTCCGGCACGACCGGAAAGCCCAAGGGCATCGTGCACACGACGGGCGGATACCTGGTTGGCACCTACGCGACGACCAAGTGGGTGTTCGATCTCAAAGAAGAAGACGTCTACTGGTGCACCGCGGACATCGGCTGGGTCACCGGCCACAGCTACGTCGTCTACGGGCCGCTCGCGAACGGCGCGACAGTGGTCATGTACGAAGGTGCGCCTGACTGGCCGCAGAAGGACCGCCTCTGGGAGATCATCGAGCGCTACGGCGTCACGATTTTCTACACCGCTCCGACCGCCATTCGCGCGTTCATGCGCTGGGGCACGGATTGGCCCGAGCGTCACGACCTGTCATCGCTGCGCCTGCTCGGCTCGGTCGGTGAGCCGATTAATCCCGAGGCGTGGGTCTGGTACTACCGCCACATCGGCGGCGAGCGCTGTCCCGTCGTGGACACCTGGTGGCAGACCGAAACAGGCGCGATCATGATCGCGCCGCTGCCTGGCATCACGGTGTGCAAGCCAGGCTCGGCCACGCGTCCGTTCCCGGGGATCAAGGCTGAAATCAAGACCGACAAAGGCGAGTCGATTGCAACCGGCGGCGGATTGCTCGCACTCACGCGGCCGTGGCCGGCGATGCTGCGCGGCATCTACGGCGATCCGGAGCGTTACGAGAAGCAGTACTGGAGCCGCTGGACGCCGGACATCTACTTCACGGGCGACGGCGCCAAGCGCGATCAAGACGGCTACTTCTGGCTGCTCGGTCGAGTGGACGACGTGTTGAACGTCGCGGGCCACCGCATCGGCACGATGGAAGTGGAAAGCGCGCTCGTCGATCATCCGCGCGTCGCGGAAGCGGCGGTGGTCGGCCGCACGCACGAAATCAAGGGCCAGGCCGTCGCCGCGTTTGTCACGCTGAAGGAAGGCACCCAACGCACCGAGCGGCTGGTCGCCGAGCTGAAGGATCACGTGGCGAAGAAGATCGGCGCGATCGCGCGACCCGA
Organism: Candidatus Sulfopaludibacter sp. SbA3; assembly: GCA_945876205.1. Classification (GTDB taxonomy): domain Bacteria; phylum Acidobacteriota; class Vicinamibacteria; order Vicinamibacterales; family UBA2999; genus CANNDT01. Next base: position 22,878 of record CAMCNL010000008.1, on the reverse strand, counting down.
CGACATCATCTTCGCGGCCGATCTCCCGAAGACGCGCTCCGGAAAAATCATGCGGCGCTTGTTGCGTGATATTGCCGAAGGAAAAGCGCTAGGCGATACAACGACCCTGGCGGATCCCGCGGTCGTGGCGAAGCTGAAAGATCGGTACGAGGACGAGCACTAGTTGATTTAATCCATCGGCAGGTTGTCGCGCGCAGGCGGAACCGATCGGTTCAGCGCGACATTCACTCGCTCCAGGCGATTGCGGCCGGCCTGCTTGGCTCGATCGACCGCCTCTTTCACATCGTGCAGGAGCTGCTCGGCGCGCACGCTCTGATCGACCGCTTCGGCGATCAGCACGCCAACCGAGACGGTGACCGGCACCTGCTCGTCGGAGCGGTAATCGTGGAGCTCCAGTCTCGTCTCAACGGTGCCGCGGATGCGGTCGGCAAGCTGCTCCGCGTGCTCGCGATGCGTCTCCGGCAGCAGCACGGCGAAACAGTCGCCGGCGTATCGCGCCACCCAGTCCTGTTCACGGAAGTAATTGCGAACCGTGAAGCCGATCCGCTCCAGCACGCGGTCGCCCGAACCGTATCCATGCTTGGCGTTGATGTCCGCGAGGTGATCGACATCGAGCAGAATCAACGCAAACGGGTGACCGAACCGCTCTGACCTCTGGATTTCCTTCTCCAGCGCCGCAAGGAACACCGCCCTCGTATGCAGCGTCGTCAAGGGATCGACGATCGCGCTGTCGCCCGGCTCCAACGTCAGATTCGTCGAGAAGGCGGAGAGGACATCGAAGGAGGAGCGCCGCACGATCTGCGCAATCGACGGCCAGGGCTCGGACATGGCGCCGAACGACTCGTCGAGTGCGAGCTCGTCGAGCGCAGCCCGTTCCATCACGTACACCAGCCCAAAGAGCTGCCGGATGCCGATGGCCTTCTCGGATGCGACCTGCCGAAGGTCATTGACGGTGGGCGTGCGGGGATTGAGCTGCCCGGTCAGGGCCGCGTCGGTGATCAACTGAAGGATCAGGTCGGCGAGCTTGAGGCTGAACTCGGCGTCGACCTCTTCGACCCCGGCGAACGGGAACACGGCAACCGAATCCCTGGCGATGGTCTGCGCGCGCAGGAGCAGGGTTCGAGCGACCTGGTTTCGGAGCTCGGCTGGTTCCTGCACGTGGTCGCTATCGGTTTGAGGTGGCACGGCCAGCATGGACAATGAACTTCATAGGACTCTACACGACACTTAGGTAGAAATGTCCGTTTGCGAATGACTTACCAAATTTGGCCTGTCCCATCTCCCCTGGTGGGTTTGTATACTCAAATCTTACAGATTTCGCCACCTCTACGGCATTCGTCGGTTCCAACCGAAACCTTGAGGGGTCGTATAACTCGTTTTGAGGAGCCCGGTTGCGCAAAAAAATCGGTGAGTGTCTCGTCCAGGCGGGACTGATCACCGAAGCGGATCTCCAGACGGCGCTCGTCGAGCATAAACGCTCGGGCGAACGCCTGGGGTCTGTACTCGTGCGGATGAACCTCGCGACTGAACGCCAGATCGCGAAAGCCCTCGCGTACCAACTCGGATTCTCATACGTCAACCTCGCGGAGAACCCCCCGGACCCGTCGGCCGTCGTCCTGATCCCCAAGGACGTGGCCCTGAAGCGCACCTGCATTGCCATCGCGGTCGAAAAGAACCTGCTGACGGTGGCGATGTCCGATCCACTGCTGTTCACGCTCGTCCAGGACCTCGAATTCCAGACCGGCTATCGCATCAAGCAGGTGGTGGCGACGCGCGCGGAAATCGTCGAATCGATTCACGCATCCTATCCCGACAAGGCGCTCGCCCGTCTCAATCAGCCGGGCGGCGGCGGGCTTTCAGTGCAGAACCGGCCGCGACGCGGCCAGCCCGGCACCGAAGACACGACCACCGGCGGCATGCTCGCGCCGCTCACCGACCCCGGCGCCGGCCTCATCCCGCGCCCGGAAGACGATATCTTTGAGCAGGTCGGCGGCGGCAAGGGCGCGACGCCGGAAACCGCGCCGATCATCGACCTGGTCGATCTGGTCATCAAGAGCGCGCTCAAGAGTCGCGCCAGCGATATCCACATCGAGCCGAACGAAAACAACGTCGTCGTCCGTCATCGCCTCGACGGGCTGCTCAAGGAAGTCATGGACCTGCCCAAGTGGGTCCACGAGGGACTTGTCGCGCGCTTCAAGATCATGGGCGGTATGGACATCGCCGAGACGCGCCTGCCCCAGGACGGACGCGTGCGCGCCACCGCCGAAGATGGACTGGAAGTCGATTTCCGCGCCTCGACGCTGCGGACGATCTTCGGCGAGAAGATCGTCATGCGCGTTCTCGACCACCGCAAGGGCGTGCCGCCGCTCGAAGAGCTCGGCTTCTCGGCCCACGCCCTCGAGCACATCCGTTTTTTCCTGCGCCATCAGCACGGCATGATCCTCGTCGTCGGACCGACCGGTTCGGGCAAGACGACGACCCTCTGCTCGGCGCTGACGTCGGTCCGATCCGAGCGCACGAACATCATCACGATCGAAGACCCGGTCGAGTACCAGATCCCCGGCGTCAACCAGACGCAGATCAACGCCAAGATCAACCTGACGTTCGCCAGCGCCCTGCGGTCCATTCTCCGGCAGGACCCGGACGTCGTGCTGGTCGGCGAAATCCGCGACCAGGAAACGGCGCGCATCGCGATGCAGGCGGCGCAGACGGGCCACCTCGTGCTCTCCACGCTGCACACCGACGATGCCCCCTCGTGCGTGACGCGTCTCACCGACATCGGCATCGAGCCCTACGTGGCGGCATCCGCGTTGATTGGTGTCGTCGCCCAGCGGCTGATGCGCCGGCTGTGCAACCACTGCAAGCGTCCCTACACACCCGAGGCCGAAACGCTGCGCGCCATGAGCGTGGCGGAAGCCGAGGCGGCGACGCTGACCTTCTATCGAGCCGTGGGATGCGACCAGTGCAATCACACCGGCTATCGCGGCCGCGTCGGTATTTACGAGATCATGCCGGTCACCGATAAGCTCCGCCGACTGATTTCCCAGAAGGGTTCCGAAGCGCAGCTTCGCGACGCGGCGATCTCGGCGGGGATGATTTCGCTCGGTGAGGACGGCCTGCTGAAGGTCAAAGCGGGACAGACGACGCCGGAAGAACTGCTGCGCGTCGTCACCGAGGTTCGCGAAGCACGCTCCGTCTGCCCCGAGTGCGGCATCAACGTGTCACCTGATTTCGTCGCGTGCCCGGCCTGCGGGCACCATGTCGGCGGCGGCTGCCCGCACTGCAACAAGCCCGTGCAGGCGGGCTGGAAGTTCTGCCCGTACTGCGCCAAGAGCACCGATCCGGCCACCGCCAAGAAGGCCGGCGGCGCGAAACGCCTGCGCACCCAGCGCGAGCTCCCAGAGCTACCGGCCGCCAGGAACGTCGCGGAATTCAAGAAATAGAAAGTAGACTTCGGGGGTTGTGAAGACCTACTACGAGATGCTGGACGTCACCCCAACGGCGTCCATGGATGAGATCAAACGCGCCTTCCGCCGCGAGATCGCGAAATACCATCCCGACAAGGTTCAGCATCTTGGCAAGGAATTCCAGGAGATCGCGGCCGTCAAGGCCGCGGAGCTGACCCAGTCTTATAAGACGCTCACCGATGAGACGCTGCGTGCCGACTACGACGCCCAGCTCGAAACCGGTGAACCAACAGCCGCCTACCACGCGGCCGCGCCCGCGGCGGTACCCTCGACGGATGCACCACCGCGTCCCCCGGAGGCTGCACGCCCCGGCGCGGAACGAGTCCCGACTGCCGAACCGGATGCCTCCGTGTCCTCGTCAGTGTTCTCGCAGGATCGGGCGGGCGCCAGCGACCTCGTGAGGAAGGCGACGGTCATGCGGTTTCGCCAGGCGCTCGTCAGCGAGTTCGGAAACTTCGAGCAGCCTCCGCTCCAGGGTTTCCAGATCACCTGTATTCCCAAGCCGCCATTCTGGAAGCTCAAGTTACCGTCGCGCGTGCTGGGACGGTTCACCGACCACGTGGATGCGGCCATCCTGGCCGAATCCTGGACCATGGCGAGCCGGATGAAACCGGACAAGCAGCGCGACCTGTGCGTGTTTCTGATGGCGCCGAAAGTCGCGCCGGCGCGCGACCTGGCTATGGCGATTGCCGAACAGAAGCGCAAGCCGATGCCGGCCGGGGGCAAGCTGATCATGGTGCCGGTCAACACGGTCAATTGGGCGGCGCATATTCCGACCGACGCGCCGGACGTCGTCAAGTCGCTGCTGGCCCGTTTGAAATCCGGATAACGTGCGGGACTGCCGCAGCGGCCGCGCCGTATGGACCTCATGGCACGTAGCTTCTGGATCACTACCGGCCGCGCCGTTGTCGCGGCCGAACAATCGCGCTCGGAGGCTTGTTGTGAGTAGTACCCAATCAGTCCGGACGGTCCAGTAGATGGCGCTGATCGACACCCAGGACCTGTGGAAGACCTACGTGATGGGCTCGGAGGAGATCCACGCCCTGCGCGGGGTGACGATTCAGATTGAGCGCGGCGAGTACGTGGCAATCATGGGTCCCTCCGGGTCGGGCAAGTCGACGCTCATGAACCTGATCGGCTGCCTCGACACCCCGAGCAAGGGCACCTACCTGCTGAACGAAAAGCGGGTCAGCGACATGAACGACAACGAGCTGGCGCGGATCCGCAACGAAGAGATCGGGTTCGTCTTCCAGACGTTCAACCTGCTGCCGCGTGCATCCGCGCTCCACAACGTCGAGCTGCCGCTGGTGTATGCCGGCGTGGGTGCGAAAGATCGGCAGGCGCGCGCGCGTGCGGCTCTCGAGAAAGTCGAGCTCGGGTCACGGATGACCCACCGGCCCAACGAGCTGTCAGGCGGCCAGCGCCAGCGCGTCGCGATTGCGCGCGCCCTGGTCAACAATCCCTCCATCCTGCTGGCCGACGAACCCACCGGCAACCTCGATTCGAAGACCGGCGCCGAAATCATGGCGCTCTTCAAGCGACTTCACGAGGCCGGCAACACCATCGTGCTGGTGACGCACGAAGCGGATGTCGCCGCATTCGCGAACCGCTCGATTCACTTGCGGGACGGACAGGTCGAGAGGGACGTGAACCAGGCAGCCTAGACGGCTGCCCAGTGCTGCGTTCCGATCTCGCGCAGCGGCGCGGCGCGATCGAACGCGGCGGGATCGAGCTGGATTCGTTCGTGCGGCGCATCGGGATCGAGCACCGGAATTGCGCTCAGCAGCGCGCGCGTGTACGGATGCGTCGGCTGCGAGAAGAGCGCACGCGTCTCCCCAATCTCCACGATCTTCCCCAAGTACATGACCGCGACGCGGCTGCAGATGTGTTCGACCAGTCGCAGGTCGTGCGCGATGAAGAGATAGGTAAGCTTCAGCCGCTCCTTCAGATCCATCAGCAACCGCACGACCTGCGCCTGAATCGACACGTCGAGGGCTGACACCGCTTCGTCGGCGATGATCAGCGCCGGGTTCAGCGCGAGCGCGCGGGCGATGCCGATGCGCTGACGCTGCCCGCCGCTGAACTCGTGGGGATACCGCGAGAGATAACTCGACTCGAGGCCGACCAGCTCGAACAGCTCCGCCACCCGCGTCAACCGTTCGGCCCTGGTGCCGAGGTTGTGAATGACAAGCGGCTCCTCGACGATGTCGCCGACGCGCATACGCGGATTGAGCGAGGAATAGGGATCCTGAAAGACGATCTGCATGTCGCGTCGCGCGGCGCGCATCCGCGAACGGTCAAACCCGAGGACGTTCTCGCCGCGGAACAGCACCTCACCGGAAGAGGGCTCGATGAGCCGCAGGATGCACCGGCCGGTCGTGCTCTTGCCGCTGCCGGATTCACCGACCAGGCCGAACATCTCGCCCTCGTCAATCGTGAAGCTCACATCGTCCACGGCACGGACTACCGACGGCGGACGCCATAAGCCCTGCTTGCGGACGAAGTGCTTGACGAGATGCCGAACCTCGAGAAGCGGCATCAGCGAGCGCCCTTCATCCCCGGCACGGCGGCGAGCAGGCTCCGTGTGTACTCGTGCGCCGGCTCGCGGAGGATCTGGCGTACCGGTCCCTGTTCCACGAGCTTGCCCTTGTACATGACGGCTACGCGGTCGGCCATCTCGGCCACCACACCGAAGTCGTGCGTGATGAGCAGCAGCGCCAGGTTGAACTGCGCCTTCAAGTCGCGCAGCAGTTCGAGGACCTGCGCCTGGATCGTGACATCGAGCGCCGTGGTCGGCTCGTCGGCGATGATGAGCGGCGGCTGGCAGGCGAGGGCGATGGCGATCATCACCCGCTGGCGCATGCCGCCTGACAACTGGTGTGGATAGTCACGAACGCGCTGCGCCGCGTCCGGGATGCGGACCGCGTTGAGCAGGTCGACCGCACGTGCGCGCGCTTCTGACTTGGATGCCTGTCCGTGGACGAGCAGCGCTTCGGCAATCTGATCGCCGACGCGCATGACCGGGTTCAGCGCCGTCATCGGCTCCTGGAAGATCAGCGAGATTCGTGCGCCGCGCACCGCCCGCATCTCCCGCTCGGAGAGCGTGAGCAGGTCGCGACCCTCGAAGAGTACCTGGCCACCGCTGACCCGTCCCGGTGGCTGCAGCAGCCGCAGCACCGAGAACGCCGTCACCGACTTGCCGCTGCCTGATTCCCCGACGAGCCCGAGTGTCTCGCCTGCCGCAATCTGGAAGCTGACGTCGTCAACCGCGGTGACCGCGGGCGATCCGTCGAACACGACGGTGAGATGCTTGACATCGAGCAGGGGCGCGGTCATCAGGATTCCCGGTGCTCGCCGAAGACGCCGCGCATCGTGTCGGCCATTTCACCAACGGTCGCACGGCTCTCGACCGCGGTGATGATCGGCGGCACGAGGTTGCCGCCCTCGCGCGCCACGCGCTCGATGCCCGCGATCGCTGAACGCCACTCCTGCTCGCTGCGGCTTGCGCGCACGGCGCGAACTCGATCGATCTGCCGCCGCTCGATCTCGGGATCGACGCGGAAGATGCCAGCCTTCACTGCTGACGCGCGTTCGTCGACGAACCGGTTGACGCCCACCACGATCGTGTCCCCGGCATCGATCGCCTGCTGCGCCAGGTACGCCGAATCCTGGATCTGCTGCTGGATGAATCCCGATTCGATCGCGGCGAGAGTTCCGCCCGCGGCATCGATACGCGCCAGGAGCGCCATCGCCTCGTTCTCGATCTGATTGGTCAGGTCTTCGATGGCATAGGAACCGCCCACGGGATCGGCCGTGTTCGCCACGCCGCTTTCGTGCAGCAGGATTTGCTGCGTGCGGATGGCGATCGTCGCGCTCTCTTCCGTCGGCAGCGCGAGCGCCTCGTCGCGGCCGTTGCAGTGGAGCGACTGCGCCCCTCCGAGCACGGCAGCCAGCGCCTGCAGCGAGGTGCGGACGATATTGTTGTTCGGCTGCTGCGCCGTCAGCGTGCTCCCGGCGGTTTGCGCGTGGAAGCGAAGCTGCTGCGCGCGAACGTTGGTGGCGCCGAACCGGTCGCGCATGATCCGGGCCCACATCCGCCGCGCCGCCCGGAACTTTGCGATCTCTTCCAGAAAGTTATTGTGCGTGTTGAAAAAGAACGACAGGCGCTGGCCGAAGACATTGACGTCAAGTCCGGCGTCGATGGCCGCCTGCACGTACGCCACCGCATGCGCGAGCGTGAACGCCAGTTCCTGCACGGCTGTCGATCCCGCTTCGCGGATGTGATAGCCGCTGATCGAGATCGTGTTCCACTCCGGCATCTCCCGCGCGCAGAACGCCATCACGTCGGTGACGATGCGGAGCGAAGGGCGTGGAGGAAAGATATAGGTGCCGCGCGCGACGTACTCCTTGAGGATGTCGTTCTGCAGCGTCCCAGACAGCGACGTCAGCGGCGCGCCCTGGCGCCGGGCGACCGCGGCGTAGAGCGCGAGCAGGATGATGGCGGTCGCGTTGATCGTCATCGAGGTCGACACCCGGCCAAGGGGAATGCCGTCAAAGAGCTCCGACATGTCCTCGATCGAGTCGATCGCCACGCCGACTTTGCCGACCTCGCCGGCGGCGAGCGGATGGTCCGAGTCGTAGCCGATTTGCGTAGGAAGATCGAACGCGACGCTCAGGCCTGAGACGCCCTGGGACAGCAGGTAGCGGTAGCGCTGGTTCGATTCGGCGGCGGTGGCGAAGCCGGCGTACTGCCGCATGCTCCAGGGGCGTCCCCGGTACATCGTCGGCTGAATCCCCCGGGTGAAGGGGAAAGACCCCGGATTTCCGATGTCCTGCTGCGGATCCGACCCGGCCAGGTCTTCAGGCGAGCGAAAGGGCCGGTCGGTCGAACGGGTGCTCATCGGGTGTCCGGATTCTACCCCGGTGTCCCGCATGTTGTTGGGTATGAGCCACTAAGACCGGCTCCCTTGCGTACGACAGGCAGGTCGTCTGTTGACACCTCCTGAGAGTGCCTCTACAATCGGCCGCAGCTTCAGTCGGAGGCTAAACACCTGCAGATAAACACCTTTGGCGCTCAATCCCTGCCGACTTCCCCGGTCCTGTGCAGGTTCGGATTGGGAGACGCCCCGGATCCCGGCCCGGCGGCGGGTGAGGAGGAACTGGAATGGATGACGTCGTCAACCGGTTCGCGAAAGAGCTGGCCGACGCGATCGCCGCTGCGGTAGCCGAAAATGCCCAGGTCGAAGCGTGCCGGGCGAAGGCCCGCGAGGCCGGGTTCGATATGCGGGTGACGCTCGAAGCCGTCGTGGGGTTTGTGAACCGGACGAGCGGCAGCTCGGTCACGAAGGTCACCACCCCGGCGCGCCTGCTGCCCGCGAAACGCCCATTCGACCTGACGGCCAACGATCGCCGGTTCCTCCGTTCGCTCCGGATCGGCGCGGACGAAGCGAAGGAGACGGTGGAATAGCCGGTTGCCCCTCCTGACGCGCGACGGACCGTGAAGCCGTCCGGGAACTTACCAACGGATGGACGTCTTCCTCCTTCGAGCGATTCGGATCGTGATCCGCGCCGACTCTGATCCTGTTCGCCAGGCGCTCTTTGCGAATCTGAGGCAATCGAGCCTACCGGCGCGTCTCGTCTACGGGTTGCACGAGCGACTCGGCAACCCGTCTCTTGCTGCCCTTCTGGTCTCCTGTTACGGCGCGGTGTTCTTCCTGACCATCGCGTCCGATCGCAATCCCCGCGCTCGCATCCTGACCGTCGCACGACACGCGAACGCGCGCCGGCAGGTGCACCGCGTCGCGTCGTGGGTCGGACACGAGCAGTGCGGCCAGGTGAAAACCAGCCTGAAGGGCGTCCTCGGCCCGTTTGCATTCACGCGCCGCGCCTCCCATCACCTCGCCACGGCATTCCGCATGATCCGTCGCGTCGATAGGACGTACGGGTTTCTCGTCTCCTGCCGCGTGGCGGGGGCGCTGGCGTGGTACGCGCGCGCCGCGGCCATCCTCTCAGTGCACAAGCCGGATGCGGTGCTGGTCTCGAGCGACTCGAATCCCGAGGAATTGGGCTTTGTGGCGGCCGCGCGGGCTCGCCGGATTCCAAGCGTGTTCATCTCGCACGCCTATCCGACGCCGCTCTCGCCGGTGCTCGACTTCAGCCTCTCGATTCTTGAAGGCGAGGCAGAAGTGCAGGCGCGCAGCCGCAAGGGGCCGATCAAGGGGCGGGTGGTGTTCGCAGGCCTGGAAGGCGATTCCGCCGCTCTCGATGCGACGAGGTTCGCGCGAGCGAATCCGGTGGTCGGCATCTTCACCCCGAAGGCGATTTCATGGCCGGCGCTCTCGGCGATCATTTCCGACTGCCGGCAACATCTGCACGCCAGGCAGATCATCATCCGGTGGCACCCGAGCATGATCGAGCCTCCGAAGCTCGATCATGTGCTCAAAGACCTCACCGGCGTCGTGGAATCGTCGCCCAAGGCGACCGTCTGGGAGATCGCCGCGCAATGCGACTGGGTGATTGCGGATGAGAACAGCGGCGTGCACTTGCCCGTCATGAAGCTCGGGATTCCCACGGTGGCGATCAAGCACCTTGGGTTGTACCCGGACAGCCGGTCGGATCTGTACGGCTTCGCCGCCAATGACATTGTCTATCCCCCGGTAGACTCGATCCGCGAGGTCCGCGCTGAGGCCCTGGCCAGCTTCTTCGCCGGAGAGTGGCCGGCGCGATTCCAGAAATACGACGCGGCTTACCTGCGTCCTGAGACAATCATCGGCGCCGAGGTTCAGCGCGCGATATGGCAGTTGTGTGAATCCCAGAGCCCGAATGCCACCTGTGCCTAACGTAAGCTCCGAGGGATTGGAATCCCTGGCGCCGGCGACATCCAAGCCAAGCTGGCAGCGGCCCCTCATCCGTGTAGTGAGCCTCGGCGTCAGCACGGCGCTGCTCGTCTTTCTGTACCGCAGCATCGACATGCGGATGGTCGGCCAGTCGCTGCGCCGGGCCGATCCGCTCTGGCTCGTCGTGTCGCTCTCGATGATCGTGCCGATTACGCTCCTTCGTGCGGTGCGGTTCTACTGGGTCGCCCCAGCCGGTGCGCTCACGGGACTAGGCGAAGCGCTCCGTCTGACGCTTGTCGCCAGCGCGCTCAATGTGTTCGTGCCTGGCAAAGCTGGCGACCTGATCAAGAGCTACTTCGTGCGAAAGCGCGGCGGCGGATCGACCGGCGTCGCGGTGGCGATCGTCGTCTACGAGCGGCTGTGCGATCTTTTCGGACTGATCTTCTGGTGCATGGTGGGATGGCTCGTCGCGAGACCCGTGACCACCCGGGTGCCTCAGGCGATCTGGCCGCTGCTCGGCGCCATCGGGGCGGTGTCGCTGGTGCTCGTCTCGTCGCAGCGCGTCGCCGGGCTCTCGCGCTTCATCGTCGTCAAGGCACTGCCGCACCCCAAGCTTCGACGGTTGCGCAACCTGGCCGAAGGGTGGCCCGACCTCGTTCAGCGTCTGCACGGCCGGCGGATAGGCGTCGTCCTGTTCTCCGTCTTTCTGTGGCTCGTGCACGTCGTTCAGATGTGGATGTTCACGCTCGCGCTGTCGGTGGGCATCCCGTTTACCGTGTGCGCAAGTCTGTCCGCGGTTGCCCTCATGGCCGGGCAGCTCCCGTTCACGCTTGGCGGCCTGGGTGCGCGCGACATGGCGCTCGTGGTGCTGTTGGCGGGCTACATGCGGCCGGAGGCCGCGGCGGCGATGGGAATCCTGATCGCGACGCGCGGCCTGCTGCCGCCCCTTGCGGCCCTGCCGATCATGCGTCCGTACCTCGCGATCGCCATCGAAGAGGCACGCGGGGTGGCGAACAGGAACCGACCGGGTGAATGACGCGATACCGACGGACGTGGGCATGGATCTCGTTGGGCGTGGCGCTCGCCGCGGCGCTTGCCCTCGTCCGCGTCACGGTAGTGAATCCGGGCGTTAATGTCCGGTGGAGCGCCGCCGTCAACCCGGCGCAGCGCGCGGCGCTTGAAGGCGAGTACGACCTCAGGAATGGAAGGCCGCTCGAGGGAACCGCCACCGGGTGGCGATACGAGCTGGGCACTCATTCGAGCGAGAACGTCCGCGGGCTCGTCGAGAACGCCGCGGTCGAGGACACAGGCAACATCGATCGTGACGCCATGACGGCGCCATCCCGTGACATCCAGATCGCCCTCCGTCCCCTCTGGTATCCGTTCAGCGATCTCCTGGACCGTCCTTCACAGCTCCTTCAGTTGCACCCGAGCGTGTGGCTGCTCCTGGCGGGCGGAGGCCTGCTGTGGGCGGCGCGCGTGTCCACGGAACATCTGCGCCGCAACGCGACTGTGGCCATACTGCTGATCCTCGGCGTCATCGCGATCGCGTTTCCGCTCGATCCGGAATTCGTGACCATGGGCGAGGCGCGGGAGCACGCCGAGAACCGCTCGAACTTCGAGCAGTACTTTGGCGAACGGGTTCGCTTCGAGAAGCACCTGTCGCAAACGGTGCTGCTCCAGGTCTATCGCAGCTTCGGGGACGACGAAGCGGCGCCCGAACGGGCGATGGTGGTGATGACTCGCCTTGCGACCGCGTGGTTCGTGCTGTCGGCGCTCGCGATTGGGTTCGTCGAGCGCTGGTCGCCGCTCGTGCTTCGCTATCTCGGGCTGGCGGTGCTGGCGCCATCGGCGCTGCTGTACTTCGGGTGGCGTGAGTTCGGATACCTCTCGATGAACGTCGCCGCGTTTCCGCTGCTGATTCGCGGACTGCGTGACGGCGGCACGCGACTCGAGGCGGGAACCGCGCTCACCGGACTTGGCGCCGCATTGCACGGATCTGGACTGGTGGCGCTCGCCGGCGCCGGACTCGCGGCACTCGGGACATCGGCGCAGTTGAAGGATCGGATCAGCCGCGCGCTTCGCGTCGTCGCGTGGGGTACGGCCGCGTACCTGGGATGGGTCGCGATCTACGAGATCGTGTTGCTTCTTCCGATTGCTCCCGACCCGGGGCCCGTCGGCGTCAGCCCGTGGCGTCCCTGGCTGGTGGACGAAATTCGCCAGGGACGGGTGAGCTCGGCGATTCTCAGCGTCACCGGCGCCCGTGACGTGCTCATGAGCGCGTGGGTCGTCGGTGTGCCGCTGCTGATCGTCGCCCTCTCTCTCCGGCGCCATTACCGCGAAGAGATGCGTAGCGTCCTCTGGTACTTGCCGCCGTCACTCCTGTTCCTGCTCTTCCGCTGGCCATTTCAAGGTCTGAGCGGCGGCATGGAGCTGGTGGCCGCCGGGTTCCCGGCCTTCTTCGCGCTGGCGTGGATCTGCGCGCACGATTCCAAACGGACGACGATCGCCGCCCTGCTTCTTGCGTCAGCCCACATTGCCTTCTGGCGAATTCTTCTGGATTCGCGATTTGATGCTGTTCAGATCGGGTAACGTCCCGCGGCGCCGAAGGTGGGCGTGGGTCGCACTTGGCGCGCTGGCCGTCATGCTCGCGCTCGTGCAGGTCACCTTCACCAGTCCGCGCGTGCACGTTCGATGGAGCGCGGACGTGAGCGCGCCGGCGCGTGCCGAGCTCGAGCGCCGCTATGCGCTGCGCGACGGCATCTCCATCGAGGGGACCAGCGGGTGGCGATACGAGCTTGGTAATCGGTCGCGGGAGAACATCGGCGCGATCGTGCGCGACCCTTCCGTTGAGGACACCGCCTACATCGATCGTGATGCCCTGACCGCCGAAGGTCCGCAGCTTCGCGTGTCGATCCGGCGCCTGCCGTTCTCCGGCGACGAGGATGACGAGGATGAGGGATACCCGAGGCTGCGGCTCCTGTCTCAGCTGCACCAGAGCCTGTGGCTGCTGATCGCCGGGGGCGTGCTGCTGTGGACCGCGCGCGCGCCGAGCGTGACGCGCAGGCGCAACGTCACGGTGGCCGCGCTGCTGCTCGTCGGCGTGCTGGCCTGGATGCTGCCGATATCGCCGACGCTGGTCCGCATGGGCGATGCGAGAGAGAACGGCGGAGACCGCGGGCGGTTCTCGATGTACGCCGCGATTGACCGCGTTCGATTCGAGGCGCATCTCTCGTACGTCATCCTGGGCCAGCTCGATCGAGTGTTCGGCCGAACGGAGGAGGCTCCCAGGCAGGCGCAGATGGCGTTTGCACGCGGCACGACGGCCTGGTTCGTCCTCTGCGCCCTCGCGGTCGGGCTTCTCGAGGGCTGGTCGCCGTTCGTCCTGCGGTACCTCGGGCTTGCGCTGCTCGCACCGTCGGCGCTGCTGTATTTCGGGTGGCTCGAAACCGGCTATCACTCGCTCAACGTGGCGGCGTTTCCGCTGCTTGCGCGCGGGTTGCGCAAGGGAAGCTGGCGCCTCGAAGCCGGCAGCGCGCTGACGGGCCTCGGTGCGGCGCTCCACGGATTCGGCCTGGTGTCGCTCTTTGGCGCCTGGCTGGCGGCGCTGGTGACACGGGCGCGGCTGTCAGAGCGGATCGGCTACGTGCTTCGCATCGCAGCCTGGGGGACGGCGGCCTATCTCGGCTGGCTCGCCATTGACGTCATCGTGCTCAAGCTTCCGATCGTGACCGGCAACGCCGACTCGCTGCCGTGGCGCCACCTGTTCATCGACGAGATCCGGTTCGATCGCGTGAACGCCGCGATCTTCAGCGCCATCGGCGCGCGGGATGTCGGGATGACCGCGTGGGTGGTCGGCGCGCCCCTGCTGGTCGTCGCCGCGTCAATGTGGCGGCAGTACCGCGATGAGGTGCTGCCGGCCCTCGCGTATTCACTGCCGTCGCTGTTTTTCTCGGTCGTGATTTGGCCAACGCAGGGACTTGGCGCCGGCATGCACCTGGTATGTGCGCGGTTCGCGGCCATCTACGCCCTGGCCTGGGTGTGCGCGCATGACTCCAGGCGGACCTACATCGCCGCCGCCCTGCTCGTCTCGGCGCACTACGCGTTCTGGCGGATCTGTCTGGACCCGAATTTCCAGAACGCCACGATTCAATAGGGATGCGGCGCCATTGCTGAAGCCAACGTCATTGCTGCGATGGAAGTGGGTCTGGGGCGCACTCGGCGGCGTGCTGCTCGCCGTGCTTGCGTTGGTCGACGTGCAGATCAGCGGACCGCGAGTCTCGATCCAGTGGTCGCCGGACGTCGCTCCCGCCGCTCGAATCCAACGCGAACGCCAGTACGAGTTGATCGAGGGCGAGCTCGATCAAGGCACCACCTGGCGGTACGACCTCGGCGACCGCTCCCGCGAGAACATCGCCGCGCTGATCCACGACCCCGCGGTGCTCGACACTGGATACATCGATCGAGAAGCGATGACCGCTCGTCCTCGAGATGTGCGGGTCACCTTTCGCTGGCCGTCATATCCCTTCAGCGATTTGTTCGATCGACCGTCACAGCTCCTGCAGCTGCATCAAAGCGTGTGGCTGCTGCTCGCCGGCGGTGTGCTGCTCTGGGCGGCGCGCGCATCGAGCGACGGCCTGAGGCGCAACACGACGATCGCCGCGCTGCTGCTCGTCGGCACGATCGCCTGGACGTTTCCCATTCCGTCGACGCTCGTGCACATGGGCGATGCGAGGCAAAACGCCGACACCCGTCGCAGCTTCGAGCTCTATGCCGCCGTGCGGGAAGTGCGGTTCGAGGCGCATCTGTCCTACGTGATCCTCGGCAAGCTCGATCAAATGTTCGGCCGGACGGCAGAGGCTCCACGGCAAGCGCAGCTCGTATTTGCGCACGCCACCACGGCGTGGTTCGTCCTCTGCGCGCTGGCGGTCGGATTTCTCGAGCGGTGGTCCCCGCTCGTCGTCCGGTATCTCGCCCTCTCGCTCCTCGCGCCGTCGGCGCTCCTGTATTTCGGGTGGCTCGAAACGGGCTATCACTCGCTCAACCTGGCCGCGTTTCCGCTGCTTGCGCGTGGACTGCGTCACGGGGACTGGCGGCTCGAGGCTGGCAGCGCGCTGACGGGCCTTGGGGCGGCATTCCACGGGTTCGGGTTGGTGTCGCTCGTCGGGGCCGCGCTTGCGGCGCTGGTGGCGCGCGCGCGGGTCCAGGACCGGATTGGCTATCTCCTCCGAATCGCCGCGTGGGGGACGGCCGCCTATGTCGGCTGGCTCGCGATCGACATCGTCATCCTGAAGATGCCCATCACTCTGGGGAACGCACGCGCGATGCCGTGGCGTCCCTGGTTCACCGACGACCTCAGCGCGGGCCGGGTCAACGCGGCGATCTTCAGCGCGATCGGCGCGCGCGATCTGTCGATGACGGCATGGGTGGTCGGCGCGCCGCTGCTGGTGGTGGCCGCCTCGTTATGGCGCAGGTACAGGGATGAGGTACGAATGGCGCTGGCGTACGCGCTGCCATCGCTCTATTTCACGGTCTTCATCTGGCCGACCCAGGGGTTGGGCGAGGGCATGCATCTGGTGTTCGGCCGGTTCGCGGCGGTATACGCCCTGGCCTGGGTCTGCGCGCACGATGCAAAGCGGACCTATATCGCCGCGATACTCCTCGCGACGGCGCACTACGCCTTCTGGAGAATCGTGCTGGACAAGGTATTCCGCAACGCCGCGCTGTTCTAGCGCGCCTTGCCCTGGCCGGCCACCGCCGACGTCGCCTGCTTTACCTTCTCGGGATCGCCCAGGTAAAACTTCTGCAGCGGCTGCAGGTCGTCGTTCAGCACGTACACGAGCGGAATGCCGGTCGGGATGTTCAGCTCGACGATCTCGTCTTCGGAAACGTTGTCCAAGTACTTCACGAGCGCACGCAGGCTGTTGCCGTGGGCGGCGATCAGGACCTTTTTCCCGGCGGCGATGTCCGGAGCAATTACCTCATGCCAGTGGGGAAGGAAGCGCGCGACCGTGTCTTTCAGCGATTCGGCGAGCGGTAACTCGGTCCTTTTCAGATCGGCGTAGCGCCGATCGCGGGAGGGATGCCGCGGATCGTCTGGCGTCAGTGGCGGCGGCGGGATGTCGTAGCTGCGCCGCCAGATCTTGACCTGCGCCTCGCCGTGCAGCGCGGCGGTCTCCGCCTTATTCAGCCCCTGCAGCGCGCCATAGTGACGTTCGTTCAATCGCCACGACCGGTGCACGGGGATCCACATCAGATCCATTTCGTCGAGCGCGATCCAGAGCGTGCGGATGGCCCGCTTCAGCACCGAGGTGTAGGCGACGTCGAATTCGAATTTCTCCGCCGCCATGAGACGGCCCGCCTCGCGCGCCTCCTCACGTCCCTTGTCGGTGAGGTCGATGTCGTACCACCCGGTGAAGCGGTTTTCCTTGTTCCACTCACTCTCGCCGTGACGCAGCAGGACCAGCCGTTTCATCGCTTTATACCTGGGACGTGAGCTGGCGAATGGCTGAGCGCCCCGCGTACCACGCCGATGAGCCGAGCTCCTCTTCAATCCGCAGGAGCTGGTTGTATTTCGCGACGCGGTCGCTGCGGCTGGCGGATCCGGTCTTGATCTGGCCGGCCAGCGTGCCCACCGCGAGGTCCGCGATCGTGCTGTCTTCGGTTTCGCCGGAGCGATGCGAGATGATCGTCGCGTAGCGCGCGTCGCGCGCAATCGCAATCGCGTCGAGCGTTTCCGACACGGTGCCGATTTGATTCAGCTTGACCAGAATGGCGTTACCGACGCCTTCCTCGATACCTTTGCGAAGAATCGAGGGATTGGTGACGAACACGTCATCGCCCACCAGCTGCACGCGGTCGCCAAGTGCCTCGGTCAGTTCCTTCCACCCATCCCAGTCGCTCTCGGCGACGCCGTCCTCGATCGAGATGATCGGATAGTTCCCAACCCAGTCGGCGTACATCGCGACCATCTCCGAGGAGGTACGCGTCGGCTCACCGGACTTGGTAAAGACGTACTTTCCGCCCTTCCACAGCTCGCTCGACGCGACGTCGAGCGCGAGGAAGACGTCTTCGCCCGGCTTGTATCCCGCCTTCTCGACGGCTTCAATCACGAGGTCGAGGGCTTCGCGGTTGGATTTCAGGTTGGGAGCGAAGCCGCCTTCGTCTCCGACGCCAGTCGAATGGCCGGCCTTCTTGAGAATGGCGCGGAGGGCGTGAAAAATCTCCGTTCCGCAACGCAGCGCCTCTGCGAATGTCGGCAAGCCCACCGGCATCACCATGAACTCCTGCAGGTCGACGCTGCTGTCAGCGTGCGCGCCGCCGTTCAGGATATTCATCATCGGCACCGGCAGGACGTAGATGCCGTCACCGGGGGGCCGTCCGCTCTGGTTGGCGAAGTGCTCGTAGAGGGGAAGGTCCGCGGCGTTGGCGCCGGCCCTGATCGCCGCGAGCGAGACGGCCAGGAGCGCGTTGGCCCCGAGACGGCTCTTGGTCGGCGTGCCGTCGAGCGCCAGCAGCAGATCGTCGACCTCGCGCTGATTGAGTGGCGCGCCCTGCAGGGCCGCCGCGATCTCGCCGTTGATGTTGGCGACCGCCTTCTGCACGCCCTTACCGAGGTACCGGTGCTTGTCGCCGTCGCGCAATTCCAACGCTTCGCGCTCGCCGGTGGACGCGCCCGAGGGCACCGCCGCGCGGCCAAACGCATTGCCGGCCGTGAGATCGACCTCCACGGTCGGGTTGCCGCGCGAGTCGAGAATCTCGCGGCCATGTATTCGAGTTATCTGCACGTGACTCCTCAGGCTAGTGCGGGGCCGCCCCGATCAGCGTCGGCTTCTGCGCGCAGCGCATCCTCGCTGATGGGACTGATGAGCGGCTCTTCTTCCGCGGTCACGACGACGACGCCGCCCTCGGTGACGGTGTGGCGGCGACGGTCCTCTTCCGGGTCATAGCCGATCACGGCACCGCGGGGAATGAGGACATCGCGATCGATGATAGCGCGCCGAACGCGGGCGTGACGACCCACCCTCACGCCGGGCATCAGAATCGCCTGGTCGATGTCGCAGAAGCTATGCACCCGCACGTTCGGGCAGAGCACGCTTCCCGTGATCCGGCTGCCCGAGATGATGCAGCCGCCGGAGATGATCGAATCGAGCGCCTGGCCGCACCGGCGGCCCTCTTCAGCGAAGACGAACTTGGCCGGTGGCGCCTGTGGCTGGTAGGTTCGCAGCGGCCACTCCGGATCGTAGAGATTGAAATCCGGGTTCACGTGGCAGAGGTCCATGCTGGCTTCGAAGTACGCATCCAGCGTTCCGATGTCGCGCCAGTATTTCGCGGCCTTCTTGTTCTCGTCGTAGAAGCGGTAACAGTAGACCGGTCCGCCGTGAATCAGCTGGGGAATGATGTTCCGGCCGAAATCGTGCTGGCTGTCGGCGCGGGCGGCATCCTCCTCGAGCGCGCGCATCAGCACGTCCGCCCGGAAGATATAGATCCCCATCGATGCGAGGGCCACATCTGGCGCGCCCGGCACCGGCACCGGTGCGGTCGGCTTCTCCTCGAATCCAATCACGCGATCGCTCTCGTCGATCCGGACGATGCCGAACCGCCGCGCCTCGGCGCTGGGCACTTCGATGCTCGCGAGCGTGGCATCGGCGTTGTGCTCGAGGTGGAACTTGAGCATCTTTGAATAATCCATCTTGTAGACGTGATCGCCTGACAGGATGATGACGTGGCTGGCCCCCTCGCGGACGATCGAGTAGAGGTTCTGGTAGACCGCGTCGGCCGTGCCGAGGTACCAGTGCTCACCGACGCGTTTTTGAGGCGGGAGGATCTCGATGAACTCGCCCAGCTCTTCCGAGACGACATTCCAGCCCATCCGGATATGGCGGTTCAGAGACAGGGATTTGTACTGCGTGGCGATGAAGATGTGCCGCAGTCCCGAGTTGATGCAATTGCTGAGCGTGAAGTCGATGATCCGGTACGGCCCGCCGAAATAGACAGCCGGCTTCGCACGGTCTTTCGTCAGTGGATGGAGGCGCTCGCCGGCGCCGCCGGCTAACAAGATGACGAGGATATCGTCGAGTTCCATGGGTCCGCCGAAGGGGTGGCGATGATAGCACGCGTCGTTTGTCCCGAAACCGCTGATTTGATCGATATGCTCAACATCTGAGGGGGTTTAGGCGTTTGACTTGCCAGTTCTTCGATCCTATGATCAATCGATTCAGATTCTTGGATGGCCCTGTCCAAGAACTCTTACTTTCCGTACTTCCCGTGATGAGAGAGGCATGATGAATATTCGTCGGGTTGTCGCCCTCGCTGTCGCGGCGGCCGTGATCGGCTCCGCATCCTCGGCGCTCGTGGCGCAGCAGAATAACCAGCAGCGCAAAGATCAGGAAAAGCGTAGCGAGCAGGAACAGCAGGACATCCAGACGATGGTCCGGCTCGTAGACGCTGTCATGATGGGACAGCAGCCGGCGCCCACCGACGTCGGGATTACGTGGGACTACAACCACTTCGTCAAGGGCTCCGACGGCTCGACCTACATCCCCTTCAACCTCACCATCGATCGCAGCAAGCTCGCCAATCCGGCGTCGGCCATGTACGTCCGCGTCGTCAGCAAGACGGCTCCGGCGCCGGTTGCTGACCCGAAGGCCAAGAAAGACGACGCTCGCGTGGTCTATCCGTGGGACAACGTGCACTTCCTCGAAGTGCCCGCGTCCGGCAAGGTGTCGCGCGCGATGGCCGTGAAACCGGGCGATTACGACGTCTTCATCGCCGTCAAGGAAGCGACCAAGGGCAAGCCGCCGAAGAACGCGCCGCCCGCCAAGGTGGGCGTCCTTCGCCGTGAGCTTACCGTGCCAGATTTCGGCAAGCCCGAGCTGGCGACGAGCAGCGTGATCATCGCGAGCGACATCCAGCCGGTGACGACGCCGCTGACCACGCAGCAGCAGCAGGAGTCACCGTACACGTTCGGCACGATGACCGTGGTGCCGTCGGTCGACGCGAAGCTGAAAAAGGCCGGCGAGCTCCAGGTGCTGTTCTGGGTCTACGGCGCGGAGACCGATGCGGCAAGCAAGCCGGACGTGACGATCGATTACAGCTTCTACCAGAAGACCGCTGAAGGCGAAAAGTACTTCAACAAGACGGCGCCGCAGGCGCTCAACTCGACGACGCTGCCGCCCGAGTTCAGCACGGCCGCTGGCCACCAGCTGCCGGGCAGCCTGGTAGTGCCGCTCGGGAGCTTCCCGTCGGGCGACTACCGGCTCGAGATCAAGATCACCGACAAGAAGTCGACCAAGACGTTGACGCAGAACGCCACGTTTACCGTCGAATCCTGAGACGGATTCGGCGCAGGAGCGCGAAACGCCTATGAACCACCTCTCCACGCTGTGCCCCGCGGTGGCTCTTGTGTGTGTGGTGGGAATCAGCGCTCCTGCCTCTGCCCAGTTCAGCGCGAGGCCGCAGCCGGTCACACGGATTGCGGCGCTCGCGCAGGCTGATCTCCACGGCCAGGTCGTCGACGATCGCGGACAGCCTGTCGCGGGGGCTGTCATCTCCGCGCTCGGATCGACGTCAGCCTTCGCCGTCTCGGGCCGCGACGGCCGCTTCTCGTTCCGCAACCTTCCATCCGGACCCTATCTCGTTCGCGCGCACCTGCAGGGCTATTTGCCGGCGCGCGGCCGCATCATCCAGGTCAGTCCCACCGTTCACGACGTATCGATGATTGCGCTGACGCGGCGCGCCGACGAAAACCAGCCGACGCAGGTGCTGGCCGCGGGCGTCGCTCCCGCCGATGCCCCCAGCGGCATCGAGAGTCAGCCGGAAGGTGACGATCACGGCGAGGTGGCCTGGCGGCTTCGTCACCTGAAGCGCAGCGTGCTCAAGGACGCCTCCACGGGACTGATCGATCTCGGCGACTCGGTTTCCTTCCAGGAAGATCCGCTCACCGCCTTTACCCGGGCGGCTGCCGCGTCTGCGCGCATCGCATCGGCGCTCTTTACTGAGCTTCCGGTGAATGGTCAGTTCAATCTGCTCACGCGCACGTCCCTCGACCGCCCGCAGGATCTCTTCGCCGGCGACTCGTGGATGCCCACCGGCATCGCCTACCTCTCGCTCCAGGCGCCCACCAGCGGCGGCGAGTGGTCGATGCGCGGCGCGATGACGCAGGGCGACCTGTCCTCGTGGATCCTCGCCGGCTCCTACCTGCGCAGCACCGCCGCCGCGCATCAGTACGAAGCTGGGCTCTCCTACGGGATGCAGCGGTACCTGGGTGGTAACGCGAACGCGCTCGCCGCCGTCTCGGACGGAAGCCGCAACGTTGGCGCGGTGTACGCGTACGACAACTGGGCGATTGATTCGCGCTTCAGCGTCAGCTACGGCGCCAAGTACGCCCGCTACGACTATCTGGGCGATCAGGGGCAGTTCAGCCCGCGAGCGAGCGTGACGATCTCGCCGACCGACAGCCACAAGCTGAAGGTGCGCGCGCTCGTGTCACGCCGCGCGCTCGCGCCTGGCGCCGAAGAGTTCCTCCCCCCCGCAACGGGGCTATGGCTGCCGCCGGAACGGACCTTTTCACCCGTCTCGGCGCGCCGGGGCTTTACGCCCGAGCGGGTCGACCACGTTGAAGTCGGCGCGCAGCGTGAATGGGCGGGGGACTTCGTGGTTGGCATCAAGGCCTTCCGCCAGGTCGTCGACGATCAGCTGATCACCGTCTTTGGTGTGGCGATGCCCGGGACGTCCCCCGCGAGCATTGGCCACTATTACGTGACGTCCGGCGGCGACTTCGAGGCGCGTGGCTGGGGCGTCGGCGTCAGCCGCTCGGTCACGGGCGCCCTGCGCGCGTCGGTCGACTACACGCAGGTGGAATCAACCTGGTTGCGACGATCGCCGGACGAAGCGGTGCTCGCAGCCGTGGCGGGATCGCTGCTGCGCGAAGGCAACGACCGCTTCCACGATCTGACGACCTCCATCGAGAGCGTCGTGCCGGCGACCGACACGCGGATCTTCATGATCTACAAGATCAACTCGGGCCTGGCTGGCGACGCAGGGTCGCGAATGCCGCACGCGGGCGCCCGTTTCGACCTTCAAGTGAACCAGTCTCTGCCGTTCCTGCAGTTCGCGAGCGCGCAGTGGGAGATGCTCGTCGCGGTGCGCAACATGTTCCGTGAGGAGATCGGCGACGGTTCGGTCTACGACGAGCTGCTCGTCGTCCGTCCGCCCAAGCGCGTCGTCGGCGGCGTCACCGTCCGCTTCTAGGCGCGGCCAGAAGTCAGGGGGTCAACGGCCACAACCGGCCTTTGACCTTTTTTTGTCGACGTTTTGGGCGTCCATTTCATTGAACGGCTCGTTCCGATGGTTGGATCCGAGCGTGCGCCGACGGGGTAGAATAGCCTCTAATTCGTTGAAACACAGTGAGTTATACACGAGACCGCAGCACTCCCAGTGGTATACCGTTTGCTCCCTCCTTAGGGTCCAGCGGTCCTCATGTGCGCCATCGGACTCGCCTGATGCCAGGAACTCACCCCCCGTACTCCGCGTTGGCCTCCTGGAGGCGATGGAGCCGGCCCGCCCTGCCGGTG
>CAMCNL010000007.1 GCA_945876205.1 Candidatus Sulfopaludibacter sp. SbA3 | reverse complement strand
CGTAACTAAACCGTCCACCGAATCGGATCAAGCACACTGACATGGTCGTGGATTTGTATCTGCCCGGTGCCACTGACTCGCCGTCCCCGGTCACGATGCACAACGCATCGTTCCAAATCAACTACATTTCAGAGACCGGGAACCATGTTGGCAAGGCGACGCTGCCGACGGTGGCGACGATGCAAAGCTGGTTCTTCCTGTCGCAGGTCGACGTCCTTGCCCCGGAAGGGACACCGGTGCTCGTGGCCTTCGGCGATTCCATCACTGATGGCACCCGGTCAACGGTGAACTCGAACAACCGGTGGCCGGACCATGTGGTCAGGCGACTGCTGGCCCAGCCCACGCCGCAGAGCGTCGGGGTCTTGAACGCGGGGATCGCAGCCAACCGACTCCTCAGCGAAGGTGCGTTTGGTGCCGGGCTGAATGCGCTGGCGCGTTTCGACGCCGACGTTCTCAGCCGGAGCGGCGTCACGCATGTCCTGATCATGGAAGGCATCAATGACATCGGTAACGCGCGGCAGAACGCCACGCCGACCGCTCAGGACATCATTGCCGGGCACAAGCAGTTGGTGGAGCGCGCACGGTCGCGTGGGCTCAAGGTCATCGGGGCCACCCTGACGCCGTTTTGGGGAGCCAACTATTACACCGATGTCGGGGAGGCGAAGCGGCAGGCTGTCAACGACTGGATCAGAAAGAGTGGTGCGTACGGTGCAGTCGTCGATTTCGATCTGGCCATGCGCGACCCCAATGACCCGAAGAAGCTGCGTGCGGACTTCGATTCCTGCGATCACCTGCATCCCAATGACGCTGGATATCGGGCCATGGCCGCCGCTGTTGACCTTTCCGTGTTCGGGGCGGTTCGCTGACGACCAGGATCGACGCGCTTCCGAAGCCATTCAAGAAGGACCGTATGAACAACTTCACGAAGACTTCGCTATCCGCATTCGGCGTGGCGATTGCCCTGATGACCGGCATCGCGCCGGAGACGTCGCCTGCAAATCACTCGCCACTTTATGCCGTGGACGAGGCCGTGCTGCCCCTTGGCATGCGCGTCTTGGCGAACCTGGCGGCCGATTACCTGTTCGGAAAGTGACGCCGGCTCACAGCGACGATGCGATCTTGTCGTTGAGAAGCGCGGCGCAGGAGTAGACCGCTTTCGTCGCCGGCATGTCAATCCCCAGCCGCTCGCCGAGCTCGATGACGGCGCCAACCACCGCCTCGAGCTCCATCGGGCGGCCGGCCTCGACGTCCTGCAGCATCGAGGTCTTGTGCGCGCCGACCTTCGCGGCGCCCGCGATCCGCTGGTCGATCGAAATCGGCAGCTCGATGCCCAGCTTCCCCGCCACCGCCTCGGTCTCACGCATCAGGACGCGGACCAGGCGCGAGACCTCCGGATGCGTCGCCATCTCGACCAGCGTCGCACCCGTGAGCGCGCTGATCGGGTTGAACGCGACGTTGCCGAGCAGCTTCACCCAGATCTCCTGCCGGATCTTCATCGTGATCGGCGCCCGGAGCCCCGCCGCAATCAGCGCCTGCGTAATCCGCTGAATCCTCTCCGACCTGGTCCCGTCGGGCTCGCCACAGCTGATTCGATTGCCCTCGTTGTGCCGGATGACGCCCGGCTCGGCAATCTCGGTCGAAAAGTACGCGATCGACCCAATCACCCGGCGCGGCTCGATCGCCGTGGCGATGACGCGCCCCGGATCCACGCGCTCGAGCGACAGCCCTTCGAGCTCACCGCCATGATTCTGGAAGTACCACCACGGCACGCCGTTCTGCGTGCTGACGACAACGGTATCGGGCCCGAAGAGCGACCGCAGCCGCGGCGCGAGATCGGGCAGGCTGTGGGCCTTGACCCCGAGGAACACGACATCCGACGGCCCAATCGACTCGAGCGAGCCGGTCACCTGCGGATGCACCTCGAAGCTCTCGTCCGCTCCCTCGACGCGCAGCCCGCGCTCCTGCATCGCCTTGAGGTGCGCGCCGCGGGCAAAGAGCGTCACGTCGGCGCCCTGGCGCGCCAGCTTCGCACCGATGTAGCCGCCGATCGCGCCCGCGCCGGCGATGACGATCTTCACTTGCCGGGGCGCGCGAACGCCTCGGCCACCACGCGGCGCTGAATCTTCCCGGTGGCCGTACGCGGGATCGTCGTCGTGATGTGAATCTTCTTCGGCCGCTTGAAGTCGGCGAGCTTTTCCCTGCAATACGACAGCAGCTCGGCCTCGCTCGCGTCGCCGGACAGGACGACGCACGCGGCCACCTCTTCACCCCACGAGGGATGCGGCACGCCAAACGCCACCGCTTCGGCCACCGCCGGATGCGCGAGCAGCACTTCGTCGACCTCGCGCGGCGAGATCTTCTCGCCGCCCCGGTTGATCATTTCCTTCAGCCGGCCTGTCAGCAGCAGATATCCATCGTCGTCGAGATATCCCTGGTCACCGGTCCTGAACCATCCGTTGGTGAACGACGAGGCGTTGGCTTCCGGGTTGTTCTCGTAGCCCTTGACGACGTTGGCGCCGCGAATGACGATCTCGCCGCGCTCACCCGTCTTCAGGAGATTTCCTTCCGCGTCCATGATGCCGATCTCGGTTGTCCCGGTGTTGGGTCCGACCGATCCCGCCTTGTGCGCCGCCGGCGGAAGGGGGTTCGAGGCCATCTGGTGCGCCGCTTCGGTCATTCCGTACGCCTCGAGCACGGGCGCGCCGAACGCCGCCTCGAGATCGCTCATCAACTGCGGGGCCAGCGAGGCGCTGCACGACCTGATGAAGCGCAGCTTCTCGGCGCCGGCTGGCCTCCCCGCCGCCGGATCCGCACGCGCGGCCAGCAGTTGATGCAGCGTCGGCACCGCGGAGTACCAGGTGACGTCGTAGTCACGCGCGACACGCCAGAACGATAGCGGATTGAACTTCGAGGGAACGACCACCGTGCCGCCGGACGCGAGCGTCGCGAGCGTCGATGCGACCAATCCGTGCACGTGGAACAGCGGCATCACGCACAGCGACACATCGCCGGGACCCAGGTCGTAGGTGCCGGCGATGTTCTGCGCCGAGATCGAGAGGTTGGCGTGCGACAGCGGCACGCGCTTGGGACGGCCCGTGCTGCCGCTCGTGTGCAGGATCAACGCGACATCGTCCACCGAGGGCGGAGCGATCGGCACGTGACGGCCGTTGGGTGACAGACGCACGTTGCCGGCTTCGTCGAGGTCCACGGCGATGACCGGAACCTTGTCACCGGCCGCGAGACGCGCCGCCTCGGCGCCCTCCGGCGGCAGCAGCAGAAAGCGGGCGTTGGTGTCTTCGAGGTAGAAACGGAACTCTTCTTCCTTGTACGCGGGATTGAGCGGCGCCGCCGTGCCAGCCATCGCCGCGCCGAGAAACGCCACGACGTTGGGCAGGCCGTTGGGAAGTGCGATGCCCACGCGCTCACCACGCTTGACGCCAGCCGCGGCGAGTGCCTCGGCGCACGCCTGCACCTGCTGTCTCAACTGTCCGTAGGTGACGCGGATATCGTTTTCCGGCGAGATGACGGCCACCTTGTCGGCGGGAACGTGCGCGAACAGATCGAGCAGGGTCGTCGACTGGGGGGTCGTACTCATCCTGATCCTTTCGAGCTAGCTGGGTTGCCCGGTCGCTACCCGGCCACCCCGTCATACACGAAGTCATAGGCGCTCTGCGCGGTGCGGGAGACGATGTTCTTGCGATCGCCGAAGATGCCGTCGAGGATGACGGCCTGCTCGGCCTGCGGCTGTTCGATGATCGACAGGAGCACGCGCGAGCCGTACTTGATCCATCGCGTCTGCGGCACGAGCTTGCCGTCCGGAGTGGTCTCGACGACCTGCCGCTTCAGGATCGTCAGCACGAGCTCGGCGTCGGTCTTGTCGTAATCGACGCCCAGCTTTGCGAAAAGCTTCTTCACCGTGTTGCGCCGCTCGTCGAGGAGCTTGATGAAGAGCTGCGGCGTAACGCGGTCGCCCTTCCTGGTCATCTTGCCGTCCGCGGTCAGCTCGACGCCGTGCAACACAGCCAGGTAGAGGAAGTGCCAGAAGATCTCGTAGGTCGCGAGATCGTTCATGAACCGCAGGCCCGTTCTCGGGTCGTAGATCGCGGCGGCATTATTGCCCTGCAACTGCTGGTACATGAACTCGGTGGCCATGTACATCGCGTAGCGTAAGCCGTCCTCGGTCGTCGGTCCCTTCGGGCGCGCCAGGAGCCGCTCGCGCGCGGCATCCGAGAAGAGCTTGTCCGGGGTGAGATCGTTCTCGGTGAGCTCCAGTGGATGGATCGTGCCGTCCTCGAGCAGGCCGAGATCCTCCAGCCGCTTCTTCTCGTCGGGGCGAAGCTTGCCGACGACGTCCTGAAGGCTCCCGACGTCGGTGACGAGCGGTTCACGTCCCGCATCGACATAGTCCTTGGCGATCGTCGCGACCCAGCTCTGACGGTAGGTGTCGTACAGCTTCCCGTTGATTGTGAACAGTCCCGTCAGCCGCTCGCGCAGCTTGTCGAACCAGATATCACGAAGCGCCTTGGCGTCGTTCTCGGGCGCGCCGGGGTTCTGCATCTGCGCCGCCATCCCGCCGATCGGCATGCCGCCCGCGAGCAGCGCGAGCAGCGCGTTGCGCATCGTGTAGTAACTCATCGACGGCTCGGTCATCACCACGGTGTTGGGGTCGGGGATGACCATCGTGGGATCGTGGCGGAACATCTCCTCGCGGCTGCTGATGTAGTCCCACCGGCCGACGTTGGGGCCGATGAGGTTCTCGCGCAGCACCCACATGATCGCTTCCTGCTGCAGGGCGTACTCCGCGCGCTCGTTGAGCATCTTGATCTTGAGCGAGCCGCGTGTCAGGCCCACCAGCTCCTCGAGCCGCTTCAGCAGCGTGCCGACGAGGCGCGCTTCCTGCCACGTCTCGATCTTGGGCACGTAGAAATAGATGCCCGACCCGTTCTTCTTCTGCGACTCGTAGTTATTGAGCGTGTGAATCACGAGCGCCGGAATCATGGCGGGCACCGGTTCGCCGTCGAGGCTGATCTGCCGGTTGCGCAGGTGCAGTCCGGGCACGCGGTGAAAGATCGTCGGCCATCTGTCCGGCGTCGCCTCGATCGCGTACGACCGGTTCTTCTTGGTGGGATGGACGAAGGGCTTGCCGTCCCACTTGTGCGCGAGCAGGTCAGCCAGGTTCTGCCACGCGCGATACAACTGATCCTTGTAGTCGCCGCCGGCGTCTTCCCAGTCCCACATCCATGACGCGGCGCCGGTATTGAGCGCGCTCATCGCCATCCCGAGATCGATCGCCGGACCGGTGCCCTCGAGGCCCGGCCGCATCGCGTCGGCGGGACTTGGGACCGTGGGATTGAGGCGCCATGCCTCCGGCGTCTTGCGGCCGAAGAAGCCATCCAGCATACCCTGGCGGATCGCGCCAACGGACGTCGTATGGCCGTCCGGATCGGCAACCTCGGTTCCGGGACGCAGGAATTCGTAGCGCGTCTCGCGCCGCTCGACGTTCTTCTGAAAGGCGTGCCGCTCGGCCAGCAGCTTGGGCAGTTCCTCGCCGATCTCGCGCGTGAGCTGTGCGATCAGGTCTTCGACCACCAGCGTCCGCCCGTTCAGCATCTTGGCGCCGAACAGCGACTGGTACTGGTCGCGGATATCAGGACGGATCTGCAGGGGGGCCAATGGCGCATTTCTATCACGAAAACTTAGAACAGACGTTCCTTCTTCCTTGTTCCTGGTGCCTCGTTCGTGTTCAGGTTCGCTTCGAAGTTCGAACCGGAACCTCGAACCTCGAACTCAGCACCGAACCTGAACACGAACCAGGAACCCGGAACGTGGAAGTGGGAACCCCAGTTAGTCTTTGACATGCAGAGTAAACATCTCGCCCCCCATCCCTGGGTGGTCGCTCGTCACATGGCGCTTCACGCGTGGACGCTGCTGCCGCTCGCAGCCGTCACGCTGGTGATGGGCATGGCCATCTATCATTTCGTCGAAGGGCTGGCGTGGTCCGACTCGTTTCTCAACTCCGCGATGCTGCTTGGCGGCATGGGACCGGTGGACAAGCTGACGACGACCGCCGGCAAGTGGCTGGCCGGCGCCTATGCACTCTTCGCCGGACTGGTCTTCATCGTCCTTGCCGGCGTGATGCTGTCACCGGTGATCCACGGCGTTCTCCATAGGTTCCACATGGAGACCGACCGCAAGGCGAAGTGAACGGAACCGAACGTTAACGTCCGCGTTGTTGTCGAAGCACGACCTCGAGGTCGTTCCTGACCTGGGCGTTGGCCGGATCGAGTTGTGCGGCTCGTCGGAGCTGCAGCACCGCCTCGTCGAACGATCCTATGGAGGCGAGCGCGGCGCCGAGATGCCAGTGGGTCGCCGCGGCATCGGGATTGAGCGCCAGCGCGCGACGAAATTCGACGATCGCCTCCGGAAGCCGCCCTCGCGCGGCGAGGTCGATGCCGAGCACGTTGTGGACGTCGGCCGACTCGGGAACGATCTCGCCGAGATACGCGCTGCCATCGATGGTGCGGCCGCCGGCATCGAAGAGTCGCTTCACCTGCGCGATGTCGTCCGGCGTGGCGGCGTACGCCAGCCTCATCAACTCGAGGTAGGTGCCGAGGCCATCGACGGAGGGCACCGGTGCGCCGTCCTGGAAGCACTTCGGGCACCACGCGGCGACGTCATCGAGATCGACGACATCGGCCGGCACCCCCTTGAAGAAGTTCAGCATCGAGCGGACGCCGTACTCCTGCATCGGCCGATCGTCGGTGACCGGCTCGACATTCCGCGTCGCCTCAGCAAGCGTCCTCGGCGAACCGACAAACGTCCCGACGATCTCCCGAAGCGTTCCCAGGCTGATGCGATCGAGATCGGCTCGCACCTCCGGCGCATTCCCAAGCGCGGCGGCGACTTTGTCCGGATCGATCTCGATGCGTTCGTCGTTGGCGCCGAGCAGCACGAGATCCGATTCGGCGCCTGACAGCAACACCGCCTGGGGGAAGACGTCGACAAATGCGCGGACCATCGCCAGCGTCGTCTCGGGCGGCACCTGGTAGGCCGGCAGCCACTGGCTGATGTAACCGCGGGGCTTCAAGCGCGTCCGCGCGAGCGCATAGAACTCCCGTGAATAGAGCGCGCCAACGCCCGCGTAGGCAATCGGCGGCGGCTCGAGCGTAATCAGGTCGTAGGACGCGGCCGGCTGCATCTGGAGATGCTGGCGGCCGTCGTTGATGTGCACGTCGAGCTTCGGGTGGTGCAGGACGTCCTTGTTACCGTCGGCGAAGTAACTCGCGTGCGCGAGGATGTCCCTGGAGAGATCCGCGAGCTCGACGCGCGTGACGGTGGGATGGAGCGTGGCCGCCTGCGTCGAGTTGCCCACGCCGAATCCGATGACGAGCACCCGCTCCGGCGAATCGATCGACAGAAGCGGAATGTGCACGAGCGATCGCATGTACCGCTGCGACGGCGGCAGCGTCGATGACATCGCGTGCCCGTTGGTCACCAGCGTCCGCCCCCGCGGCGCCTCGGTCACCGCGATCACTTCGGTCAGCCCATCGTCAATCGTCAACACGCGTTCGGTGCCCTTCGGCAGTCCGAGCGCGCGGGCGAGGACGAAGTCGGACGGAACGAGTACCCACAGTCCCAGAGCCCCGGCCGCGATGACGACCGATGCGGCCATCGCAACCAGGCGAAGCCGAGCGGATCCTGGTTCGGAAAAATATATCGGCACGATGGCGAGGGCGGCGATCGCCATCAGGATCGTGGCGCTCTGTTGAAGACCTAACGAAGGCAGGAGGATGAAACCTGCCGCGATGCTGCCGCAGACGGCGCCGGCCGTGTTGGCGAGATACAGGACGCCCGCGCGCCGGCCGACCGACTGCTCTGCCCGCTGGATGATGGCGTTCGCGAGCGGAAAGCTGAATCCCATCAGCAGTGCAGGCAGCGCCACTTCGATGAGAATCGGGTGCGCGTTGAACCAGAGCTCCAGCAGCGTCCCCATCAAGCCGGGGGATCCAGCCAGCGCCCGCTCAGCGGCGGCCGCGGCGCTGTCGACCGCGCGCACGTCAGCCGTCGCGAACCCGATCAGTGTCGCCGCGACGAACAGCGCCTGCACCGCCATGAAGCACTCGGCGGGCCGGCCGAGTCGGCGATCCAGGTAGCCACCGGCGAGCGACCCGATGCCGATGCCGGTGAGGATGACCGCCAGAAGCAGCGAGAACACCGCGCGGAAACCGCCAAGCAGGATCAGGAAATGGCGGAACCAGAGGATCTCCATGCCCAGCGCCGCGAAGCCGGTCAGCGCCAACGCGACGCTCGTGAGAATCAGGGGACGCGCCGATTGCGGCGCGACGACGGCGAGATCGCCCTCACGATCCGGCGATACGTCCTTCTTCGGACGTCGTTTCCTGGCAGTCGTAGTGTCCGGCTTTGGCCGGACCGTGAGAAGAAGCGCGCCTACGCCGGCGACGACGTTGAAGAAGACCGCGACCATCTGCGTGCCGAAGAGACCCGACGACGGCACGAGGGCGAAATCGGTGAGAACGGCTCCCAGGGCGGCACCGGCGGTATTCACGGCGTAGAGCACGGCAATTCGCCAGCCGCTGACCTCCACATCGCTGCGAACGAGGTGACGGATCAGGAGGGTGAGCGTTCCGCCCATCAGCAGGGCGATCGGCGTCAAAAGGATGATGGCGATTCCGGCTCGCGCCAGGTAGGAGGCGGCCGACAGCGCGTACCAGCCGGAGGCTTCGCGCGAATACGAGGAAATCAGCGCGGAGAGCTGGCCGAGATGCGGCAGGACGAGCGCGATCGCCAATCCCATGGCGGCGATGACCAATTCGAACTGTCCGTACGCGCGGAGGAGGGTATCCGGCCGTGACGCGTAGCGGCGATCGGCCCACGCGCCGACCAGGTAGCTGCCCGCGCCAAGGCCGAGCATGAAGATGGCAACGACCAGCGATGCCGAGTGGGTCGTATTGCCGAAGACGTTGCCGAACATGCGGACCCAGATGACCTGGTAAATGAGTCCGCTGAGGCCCGAGCAAAAGAAAAGAACGTAGAGCAACCCTGTCATAATATGCGCTTCATTGGAGGTTCCCATGCGCTCCGTCTCGACCCTCGTTGTCCTCATCGCGCTCATCGGCGTGGTGGCCGTTCCGAGAACGCACGCGCAGCTGCCGCCGCCGGCGCCCGCGGGTCCACCTGCCGGTCCCGGTGCGTGGGGCGAGAAGGACCGCATCGAGCCGCGCGCCGAGGCGGCCAGCGCCTTCGCCAACGGCCGGCTCTATGTGATGGGCGGACTCGCGCGGGGAGAGGATGCATCCACGCTCACCCAGGAATGGGATCCGAAGACCGACATGTGGCGCGACCGCGCGCCGATGCCAGGGCCGCTCAGTCATCCGAACGCGCTGACCATGAACGGCAAGGTCTATATCGGCGGCGGCTTCCTCAAGCAGGTGCACATCGGCGCGCAGGACGCGTTCTTCGAGTACGACCCGGTGAAGAACAACTGGCGGAAGCTCGCGCCGCTGCCGAGCCCGCGCGGTTCCGTGGCACTGGTCGCCCTCGCCGGGAAGATTCACGCGATTGGCGGGCGCAACGCCGACCTGGTGACCATTGCCAACCACGACGTCTACGACCCGGCCACCAACACGTGGACCCCGCTGGCGCCTCTCCCGCAGCCGCGCGACCACCTGGCCTTCGGCGCCATCGACGGCAAGATCTACATCGTCGGCGGTCGCACCAACACGCGTAACGACAGCGTCAACCGGCACGACATCTACGACCCCGCAACCAATGCGTGGACGTCTGGCCCGGCGCTGCCGATCACGCGCAGCGGCGGCGCATCAGTGGTCTACAAGGGGATGATCGTCGTCTTCGGCGGCGAGTGCGTGGTCGCGACCGAGCGCGCGTGGCCGGCGGTCGAAGGCTACGACCCGAAGACCGGAAAGTGGTCCACGTTCGCGTCGATGCCGATGGGCAAGCACGCGATGAGCGCGGCGACCGACGGCGACACGGTCTACCTGACGGGCGGATCGCCGATCTGCGGCAACGCCTACACCGACAATCTGATGACGTTCCGCATTCCTTGAAAGGATCCGTGATGCGCGTACATCTCTCCGTTGCGACCGGACTGCTGGCGATCGTCTGTGTCTGTGCGAGCTCGGCGCTCGCACAACAGGTGACCAAGCCAATTGTCCCCGGCATCACCAACCTGGCACGAGTCGAAACGACCGTCGCCTGCGCCGGCGCGATCACCCCCGAGTCGGTGGTCGAGGTCAAGAAGATGGGCTTTGTGTCGGTGATCAACCTGCGGCGCGCGTCGGAAGAGGGCGCCAACGTCGAGAAGGAAGAAGCGGCGGCGAAGGCCGCCGGCATCCGCTACTACCACGTGCCGTATGACGGCTCCGCCGATCCGAAGGCGGCCGACGCGTTTCTCACCGCCATCACGACCAAGGGTGCCGAGCCGGCATTCATCCACTGCGCCGGAGGCAACCGCGCCGCGACGATGTGGCTGATCAAGCGGATCGCCATCGACCACTGGGACGTCGATCGCGCCACCAAGGAAGCGATCCTGCTCGGCCAGACGAACCCGACGACGCGTCAGTTCGCGATCGACTTCGGGCAAGCGCACAAGCGCTAACGCGCGAGCGACTCGATTCCGGCTTTGGTGATGGCCGCGCGTCCTTCGGCGCCGGTCAGCGATCGTAAGTAAGCACGGGCGGCGGCGTCGTTGCTGCCGCCCGCGACCAGCGCCGCCGCATAGATCGTCGGCGACTGGATCGCCGCGGGCAGCGTGCCGGCCACCTTCACGCCTACGTCGATGCCAGTTCGCTCGAGCCAATCGAACGGATCGACTCTGTGCTGCCAACTGATCGAATGACGACAATAAAGCTTGCCGACTTTGATGACGAACGCGTCAAGGCATTGCTGACGCGGCATCTCGAAGGCATGCACGCCAACTCGCCGCCGGGCCACGTGTTCGCGCTCGATTGGTCCGGGCTGCAGCAGCCGGAGGTCACCTTCTATACCTTGTGGGAAGGCGAAGAGCTGTTGGGCTTTGGTGCGCTGAAGAAGATCGACGCGACGTCCGGCGAAATCAAGTCAATGCGGACTGCGGATGAGCACTTAAGAAAAGGTGTCGCTGCGGCGATTCTGGACCACATCATCGCTCAGGCTCGCAAGCGTGGCTACACGCGTCTGTCGCTCGAAACCGGTTC
The DNA here is from genome assembly GCA_945876205.1 of Candidatus Sulfopaludibacter sp. SbA3. Classification (GTDB taxonomy): domain Bacteria; phylum Acidobacteriota; class Vicinamibacteria; order Vicinamibacterales; family UBA2999; genus CANNDT01. The sequence continues at coordinate 25,958 of CAMCNL010000007.1, read as the reverse complement.
AGGTGTCAGTTTCGAGCCGGCCCTGGCGCTGTATCGCAAACGCGGCTTCACCAATGGCGGCGCCTTCGGAGCCTATCTACAGAGTGAATTCAATCAGTTCCTGCACCTTGACCTAGCGTCGACTGATGCCGGGACGAAATAGTCTTGACCGAAAGCCGAACGAATCTCAACGAGGCGGTAACGAAATGATGCGCGTCCAGATGCCCTCGCAGTAGCGCATGACGCGGCTACGGGTCACTGTAAGTCCCTTTGTCGCGCACCACGCCGGATGTGCACGACGCGCACAAGCTTGACGCTCTCATCGATGGTGAACAGCACCCGGTACACGTGAGGGCTGCGACCGTAGTTGAGGACGCGAACGGGTTGATCTGGGTCGAGGCTCTCAGACGCGATCCGGCATCGTTTCGGGAGTTGTTCGAGCGAGAGGACCGCCCGTTCAAGACCATTGAACCAGGCCCCGCCCTGACGTGGCGCGCGCTCCGCCACCCATAGGTACAGTTCTTCAAGCTGAATTTCGGCGCTCTTCGTCAGCTCAACGCGGTATGCCATGCTTGCGACGCAGGCGGTTCAACACCTCGCGCGCCGGCTTCGTGCGTCCGGCTTTCACGTCAGCGAGCCCTCGTTGAATGCCCTCGATGGTCTCTACGCGATCGAGCAGCTCCTGGTAGGCTTCCGCGCCCTGGACGACGACCTCGGCTTTTCCGTTGATGGTCAAGACCAACGGATGACCGGTCTTCTTCAGGCGTTCGAGAAGTTCCGAGGTGTTGCGCTTGAAGTCACTGAGGGAACGAATGTCGTTGGCAATGTCCAGCATGGGCGCCCTCATCAAATTTGCATCGAATGTGATGATCCCACCAGACAACGATTCGGTCAATCTCGAGACTCTAACGCGTAAGCGACTGGAGTCCGGCTTTGGTGATGGCCGCGCGTCCTTCGGCGCCGGTCAGCGATCGTAAGTAAGCACGGGCGGCGGCGGCGTTGCTGCCGCCGGCGACCAGCGCCGCCGCATAGATCGTCGGCGACTGGATCGCCGCGGGCCGTGTGCCGGCCACCTTCACGCCCTTGTTCGGCGCCAGCTCGCTCGTGAAGGTGATGCCGATTTCGGCCTCGCCCTTCGCCACCGCATCGGCCACTTCCGAACCCTGGTTGCGGTAGACGACCTTCGACTTCATCTGATCGGCGATCCCCATGCGACCGAGCAGGCCTTCGAAGTAGGTGCCCGAGGTCCCGCCTGACGCAGGATTCACATACGAGACGGTCTTCGCCTCGAGCAGCGCGGCCTTGAACGTGTCGGTGGTGGACAGATCGGGTGACGCCGCGCCCGCTTTCACGCCGACGCCGATGAGGCCGCGTGCCAGATCGACCTTCGTTCCCTTGACGACCAGGTTGCTCTTCTCGAGCGCATCGATCGCAGGGCTGGTGACGACGATGATGTCGGCCTTCTCGCCGGCGGCGAGCTTCTTCTGCAGGGAGCCGGTGGTGTCGACGACGTAGACGACCTTGTTCTTCGAGCTGCGCGCGTAGGCCTCGCCTACCTCCCTGACGGGCTGTGACATCGCGCCGCCCGAGAACACCTTGAGCTCCGCCTGCGCAAACGCGAGCGCGGGAAAGAGGATCGTCAGGACCGTGACCGTAACACACAGCAAGTTCGTCATTGGTTTCCTTTACTTGGCCAATGGATTCGGCCGCACCTGGAAGTGGACGACGAGCGGCTTGTTGGCTTTGCCGCCCTCCATGTGCCACGGCGTGCGGTCACCGCTCGGCACCCACAGTCCCCGCCCCTTCCAGCCGCCGTTGCGGTTGTCGATGCGCCCTTCGAAGCCCTTCATGAAGAATCCGAGCGGATACGGGATGCGCAGCGTGACGAAGGCGCCGTTGACGAACGCGTGAACGCCGTCGTAGAGATTGCCGGTCACGATCGGCGTGTTGGCGCCGAGACCGAGCGTGTTCTGCTGATCGACGAAGGTGTAGTAGCTCGACTCGGCGCTGGCGTCGGGCAACTCGGGAAATCCGGGGCCGGGCATCCGGTGAAACGTCCAGCCTTCGGGGCACTGATCGCCGGTCGCCTTCGGGCCGTTCAGCGGCCCCTTGCACTTGCGCCGATCGAACGACGCCAGGTGACCGCTGGCAAGCCCCGCCCAGACGATGCCGTGGCGATCGATGTCCGCGCCGCGAATGCCGAAGCCGGGCGCCGGTATGTTGAAGATCTCGGCGAGCGCGGTCGCCGGCGGATTCGGTCCTGGATTCAGGCGAACGAGCGCGCCGACCTGCGCCGCGCGCTCCGGGTAGGTGCGGTTGGTGCCCCAGACCGAACCGTCGGCCGGATTCGGCATCACCGCGTAGAAGTCCGCGACGATGCGCTTGTCCTTCGAGGGATCGAGCGGCTTGTCGGGCTCCACGTATTCGTCGCGTTTGCCGTTGCCGTTGGTGTCGAGGATGAGCGCCGTCCACCCCTGCGCCCTGGCCGCATCGCCAGTTTCATCGAACACCTTCGTGTTCAGCCAGCCGACGGTGTCGGCGATGTCGGCGGCGCGATCGCTGCTCGTCCACAGCGTGTGGTTCGCGTCTTCGGCAAAGCGCAGGTGCTGCGTCGAGAAGCAGGTGTCGACGAACCTGTAGTCCCTGGTGCGCGGGTCGTAGACGCTCAGTTGACGGCCCGAGCTGGTCATCGGAAAGAGCTTCGCCGACGGATGGTCCGACCCCGCCTTGCAGAAGTCTGGATTCTTGTTCGGTGCGCGCACGCGCGCCGTGTACCAGACGCGGCCGCGCGAGTCCATGATCGGGTTGTGTGACTGCGTCTGGCTGGTCCAGATACGCTCGTCACCCCACGCGGGTGATGGCTGCAACACCGGGCCCGGCACCGGTGCATCGGCATCGCGCACCGGCGCCTTGAACGACGAGGCGATGTTCTTCACCGGATCGAGAATCGGATAGTCGTCGGTGCTCAATTCGGGCGCGCCGTAAAGCGGGCCGTTGGCGTTGACCGTGGGATTGCGCCAATCGGTGCCGGTGAGGTCGTGCATGTAGGCCTTCGGCGTCGCCCAGTCCCGCACGGTCACGACGACGTTGCGCTCGATACCGGAGGGCCGCGGCGGCTTGAACGTCGGGAGGTCGCCGGCCGCGATGCGGTCGGTCCACTCCGAGAGGTACTTGTAGGGCAGCCCGGCGAGATGGCTGGCCGCAAGCCCCGTCATTTGCGCTCCTGCCTGCCCCGACTGCAGGCGCCGCATCCAGGCAGCGCGCGAGGAGGGGAAGACGCCGAGCTCTTTCGGGATCGTGCGCGTGTAGTGGTTGCCGAGCTGATGACAGCCGACGCACGCGCCGTTCTTCATGATCGAGAGATACCGGTTGCGGCCGCCTTCGACACTGGCAAGCTCGGTGTCGTTGGGCAGATGCATCATCGCGAACCAGGCGATGGCTGGGTACACCTCAGCCGCCACGGCGGGGCTTGGCGCGACAACGGCGGTCGGGTTCGTGAGCGCGCCGGGCTTGCCGGCGACTTTCGCGGAATCCGCGAGCCCGTAGCCGCGTACCCAGAGCTGGTAATTCGCAGGCGGCAGATCGGGGACGAGATAGCGCCCGCGATCGTCGGTCACGACAATCCTGGAGAAGCGCGTCTGAAAGTCGCTGGTCTCGGCAATCACCCAGACGCCGGCCTCGGGACCCGCGGCGCTCGTAACGACACCGCCGATATCATCGCGGTCGATCGGCACCGCGGCGCCGGTCTGTTGGGCCTGTGACCCGATCGACCAGGCAGCCACGAACACGGCAGCCGCCAGCGCAGCAAGAGATCTCATTCCCATCCCCGCCATTATCCTGCTGTCGCTCCTCGGCCGCGAACCGTGCCGGCGGCCGGCATATCATTGTTCGCAGTGTCTTTCACTGTCTTCATTTCTACCGGAATTGCCCTCATCGCGCTGCTCGCGTCCACTGGACCGGCCGCTGCCGGCCAGGCACAAACCAACCCGCGTCCGGCCCCGGCGGAGACCCGCCCGGTCGCGGCCGCCGCTGCGATCGCGACGCCTCCGACGATCGATGGCGTCCTCGACGAGGTCGCGTGGCGCAACGCCGTTCCTCTGACGGACTTCGTCCAGGCAGAACCGCTCGAAGGCCAGCCGGCCTCCGAGGCCACCGAAGTGCGCGTGTTGTACGACGACGTCGCGATCTATGTCGGCGTCGTGCTCCACGACCGTGACCCCGCGCAGATCGTGACGACCGACACGCGGCGCGATGCCGGCCTCGGCGACATGGATTCGTTCCAGATGATCTTCGACACGTTCCGCGACCGGCAGAACGGATTCGTGTTCGGCACCAACGCCGCCGGCATTCAGTACGACGCGCAGGTGCGAGACCAGGGCTCCGCCACGGTCAGTTGGGACGGCAGCTGGGACGTCAAGACGCAGGTGACCGAGGCGGGCTGGACCGCCGAGTTCCGCATCCCGCTGCGCACCCTCCGCTACGGTCCGGCGCCGCAGACGTGGGGCGTCAATTTCTTCCGCAACATCCAGCGCACGCGGGAGCGGACGTTCTGGGCGCCGCTCGAGCGCATCAACGCGATCGGGCGGTTGTCATCGGCCGGCGAGCTGCGCGGGCTGAACCTGAAGACGCCGCGCAACTTCAAGCTGCTGCCGTACGCCGTCAGCTCGGCCAACCGCAACTTCACCAGCGCCGCGCCAACCGATCTCGATGGCGACGTCGGATTCGATGCGAAGTTCGGCGTCACGCCCAGCCTGAACCTGGACGCGACCTACAACACCGACTTCGCGCAGGTCGAGGTCGACACGCAGCAGATCAACCTGACGCGGTTCAACCTGCGCTTCCCCGAGAAGCGGCCGTTCTTTCTTGAGAATTCCGGACTCTTCAAGGTTGGAAAAGGCGACGACATCGATCTGTTCTTCAGCCGCCGTATCGGTCTCGACGAGCGCGGCGAGCTCGTCCCGATTCGCGGCGGCGCGCGCCTGAGCGGCAAGGTCAACGGCTTCAATGTCGGCGTCTTGAACATGCAGACCGACAGCGTGCGCTCACAGCCCGGGAACAATTTCTCGGTGATGCGCGTGAGCCGTGAGCTGCCGAACCGCTCAGGGATCGGCGGGATGTTCGTCAACAAAGCGGCCACCGGCGATCTCGCACGGTCGAATGACTGGAACCGGACCTTCGGCGTGGACGGCCGCTTGGGCGTGGGCGAACACCTCAGGGTGGCCGCGTTCGGCGCGCGCACGCAGACGCCGGGGCTGCTCGGTCGCGACTACGCCTACAACATCGACTCGGAGTACGACGACGGCCGGCATCGCGCGACGTTCGAATGGGGCGCGACCGGCGAGGACTTCAATCCCGAGGTGGGCTTCGTCGAGAACCCGGGTGGCTACCGGCGCTACCTGCTGCGGTTCGAGGAAACGATGCGGCAGCAGCGGGTTCGTGACTGGGGCTTCCGCGAGTTCCTGCCGCACGCCACCTACACGCGCTACGACTATCTCGACGGCGGGCTCAGCAACGCCGAGATGCACATCGACAGCCATTGGGACTGGGAAAACGGCAACTTCATCACCGTCGCGCTCAACGGCACGTGGGACGGCTTGCGTGAGCCGTTCGAGGTCTATCCCGGCATCACGGTGCCGGCCGGCGAGCACGGCGGCCCGCGCATGACCCTGCGCGCCAACAGCGATCGCCGCAAGCGGATCTACGCGCGCCTGCAGTGGGACAAGGGGCGGTTTCTCACCGGCGATCAAAGCAGCCCGACGCTGCAGGTGATCCTGCGCGACAGTGGACGGCTGACGCTTGATTCAACGTGGAACTACCGGTCGATCAGCTTGCCGGAGGGCGCATTCCACACCAATCTCGGCAACATGCGCGTGACCTACAACTTCACGCCGTCGATCTTCGTGCAGACGCTGGTGCAGTACAACGACCGGACGGATCGCTGGTCGACCAACCTGCGGTTTCACTGGCTCCAGACCGCCGCGACGGGATTGTTCCTGGTCTACAACGACACCGAGAGCCTGAACGGCATCGGTCCCGTCAACCGCGCGTTCATCGTGAAATATGTGCGGCAGTTCGATCTGCTCAATTAGACACGGCCGACGTCGGCGCGGGAATCGTCTCGACCGGGCCATGGGGTACTGAAAAGAAGCGGTAGAGCAGCCCGATATCGAGCACGCCGACAACGACCATGACGAGGTACGACGCGGGGCCATTCACCAGCTTCAACTCGTTCAGTAGCCGCGATAGTCCGAACGCGACCACCCACGCGTCGAAGCTCATACAGATCCGCCGGAACGTCTCTGCCTGCATGCGCTGAATCACGAACGCGCCGATCGGGACGCCGATCATGATGCTCGGGACGATCCACGGAATGAGCGCGATGCTTTCGTAGGTGAAGAAGCCGGCGTAGGCGTAGGCCACGGCCGTCATCGACGACTCGGCGAGGCGCACCAGGCCGAGCGCCGCGCGAAAATCCTTCTTCGCCAGGCCCTGGTTGTTGAGCATGATCGCGAGCGGCGGGCCGGAAATCGTCGTCACCGAATAGAGCACGCCGAGCCCGCCGCCGAAGGCGAGCGTCGCCGACCGTTCATTCTTCAGCGCCCGGCGATACCCGGCCGCCTGCAGCAGGATCAGCGGCAGCAGCACCACGAACGTCGAAAACCGGACCCAGCCGGGATTCACGAGCGAGAGCACGGCGGTACCGACCACGATGCCTGGCACCAGTCCGACGATCATCGGCATCATCCGCCGCGAGATGTTGCCGAACGCTTCGCGGTTGACCCAGAGCACGTAGGCGTTGAGCACGACTTCAATCAGCACCAGCGCCGGGTTCAGGACGCGATTGGCCATGAACAGCAGCGCGAGCGGGACGGTGATCGACGAGAACCCATAGCCAAGCGCGCCGTTGACGATGGCGGCGCCGAACGTGATGACGGCGAGCCAGAGTGTGTGGGATTCGATCATGACCGCCCCTTAAATGTGACGCGCATGGTCATGCCCACCGTGTTCAGCGGGTTGCGCGGTCGGGATGGCCGCCGTGGAAACGAGGATCAGAAATAGCGTGACGTAGGTCTTGAACGACATCGAATCTTCTCCCAGGAGCGACCGTGGGGTCGCCGACACCAACCACTCGAACGGAAATCTGGCGGCCGAACGATTGGTGGGGAGAAGGAACTGGAGGGAACTTACTCTGGCTGACCTCTCACCGACGCATCGTCGGCCCGATACATGCGCATCGACAACAACAACAGCAGCGTATATCGGTCATGGTCAAAGGCTCGGCGTCCAGCACGCCCGCTTAGTCTACCGGGCCGGTAGACTAACTTGTCAACCGGAACGTGGAACGGCGCCGGCACTTGACCAGGCGTCGGGTGACCGGTTAACGATCGTCGATATGGCGAACGCTGAGGTGAGCATGATGACGGTGGTTCCTACGGGAGCGGCGCTGGGCGCCGAAATTCGCGGCGCCGATCTCAGGCAGCTGGACGACGCAGCTTTCGCGGTGCTGCACACGGCATGGTTGACGCACCAGGTGCTGCTGATCCGCGATCAGGCGCTCGGCGACGCCGATCTGATCGCGTTCAGCCGGCGGTTCGGCGAGCTCGATCTCGCGCCGATCCAGGAGAGCGGACGCCGCTTCGTCGAAGGGCACCCTGAGCTCTATGTCGTGTCCAACGTCGTCGAGGGTGGCGAGCCCATCGGCAGCCTCGGTTCGGGCGAGGCGGTCTGGCACACCGACATGTCCTATCAACCGCAACCGCCGAAGGCGAGCGTGCTCTACGCCCTCGAGGTGCCATTGAGCGGCGGCGACACGAGCTTCTGCACGATGTACGGCGCATGGGACGCGCTGCCGGACGACCTGCGCGCGCGCGTTCGCGACGTGCGCGTGAAACACGACGGCACTTACAACAGCGGCGGGTATGTCCGCCACGGCGTGACGCCGACAGGCGATCCGCGCACGGCACCAGGCACGCTGCACCCGCTGGTGCAGGTGCATCCCGGCACGGGGCGGACGCACCTCTATCTCGGCCGCCGGCGCAACGCCTACATCGAAGGGCTGCCGCTCGAGGAGTCGGACGCGCTCCTCGACCGCGTATGGGAGGTCGCGACGACCGACGGGCTGACGTGGACGCACGCGTGGCGGGTCGGCGACCTGGTGCTCTGGGACAACCGCTGCACGATGCACCGCCGCGACAGCTTCGACCCGTCGACGCGACGGGTGATGCACCGGACGCAGATCCAATGATGGCGGGTGGAGGAGGTCACCACAGACCAACCGCGCGAACCGCGAGCTGCGCCACCGCGACGCATGCGGCCGCCGCCACCGTCATCCAGATCCCCGCTTTCGCCATGTCCCTGATCGAGAAGTAGCCTGCCGCGTACGGGATCAGCGTCGTCGGCCCCTCTGTCACGAGGATGAAGGCCAGCGACGAGGTGAACGCGGCGGGTGCCACGATCGCCCAGGTGTCGAGGCCGAGGTCGCGCGACAGCGCCACCAGGATCGGGATGATGATGCTCGCCGTGACGGTGTTGCTCGAGAACAGCAGGTGGAGCCCGGAGACCGCGAGCACGATGACGAACGGGCGCAGGAGGTCGGGCACGAGCGTAATCTGACCGAGCAGCACCCACGCCAGCCAGCGCGCGGCGCCCGTCTCGAACACCACGAGGCCGAGCGAGAGGCCGGCGACGATCAGCATGATGCCGCCCCATTCGACCTCGCGCTCCGCCTCCTTCCAGGTCATCACCCGGATGCCTGGCAGGAAGAGCGCGATCCCGGCGGCAAGGGCGACGGCTTCAACCGGCGGCGCGATGCGGCCGCCCGTCCAGGCGTCGAGCAGCGGCGTCAGCACCCAGAAGGCAATCGCAACAAGGAAGATCACGAGGGTGTAGCGCTCGGTCGCGCGCAGCGGGCCGAGCTCGCGCACGCGCCGCCGGATCTCGTCCCGCGTGATCGGCAGCTGCTCGATCTCCGGCGGAAACATCTTGAGCAGGATCCACCATCCGCACGGGATCATCAGGAGCGACGCCGGCAGGCCAAGCAGCATCCAATAGGTGAACGAGATGTCCACGTTGGCGAGCTGCTTCAGTTGCGCCAGCGCCACGATGTTCGCGCCGGTGCCGGCCGGCGTGGCGACGCCGCCGATCAGCGGTCCGAACGCCACCGCAATCATCAGCGCCTTGCCGAAGTTGCTGCGGCCCGGCGGCAAGCCCGCATCGATCACGATGCCCCGTGCAATCGGCAGCAACATGGCGGCGACGGCCATGTCGGTAATCCACATCGAGATGAACGCGCCCACGGCGAGAAATCCGAGCAGCACCCGGTCGGTGCGCGTCCCCACCCAGAGGAGGACCCGATAGGCGAGCCGCACGCCGAGCCCCGAGCGCGTGAAGGCCGCCGAGAGCAGGAGCACGCCAATGAAGAACGTGATGACGGGATCGCCGAACCCGGCGCGGACGACGGTGCGGTAATCGGCGATGCCGAAGGTCGGGATCAGCAGCACCACCAGCAGGCCGGTGGCCGCGAACGGCAGCGTCTCGGTCACCCACAACGTCACCGCGAACGCCATGATCGCGAGGCACGCCTTGCCGTTGGTGGTCAAGGGGATCAGGTTGCCCGCACGCTCGAGCGGCGCCGGCTCGGGCAGCGCGTAGATCGCCAGCATCAGCGCCACTGCGCCAAGCAGCACCCATCCCTTGCGATCGGCGGTCACGGTTCGCTCGCCACCAGTCACGGTTGTCATCGGCTCGGCCGTCCTCGGCGCGTCACATCCACGAGCGTCGGAGTGTAGTCGATCGTACACTGGCGCCGTGACCCCATCAGAGCTCCGGCGGCGATGGCGCGATGGTGAGGAAGTTGCGCTCTTTGACGCCCGCGAAGAAGGCCCCTTCGCGGAAGCGCATCCGTTCTTTGCCGTCAGCCTCCCGCCCTCGCAGGTCGAACTGCGCGCCTATGACCTCGTGCCCCGCAGGAGCGCGCCGATCGTCGTCTACGACGCGGGCGAGGGCCTGGCGGAAAGAGTGGCAGGCCGCCTCCGCGATCTTGGCTACACCGATGTGTCGCTGCTCGAGGGAGGCCTCGCCGGCTACGCGCGCGAGGGACAGCTCTTTCGAGACGTCAACGTCCCGAGCAAATCGTTCGGCGAGCTGGTGGAATCGACGTGTCACACGCCGTCGCTCTCGGCGCCAGAGGTCAAGGCGTTGATCGACGAGGGTGCGAATATCGCGGTGCTGGATGTGCGTCGCTTCGAGGAGTTCCGCACGATGAGCATCCCGAAGGGGCTGAATGTGCCCAACGCGGAGCTCACCCTGCGCGTCTTCGACCTCGTCCCCTCCCCCGACACGCTCGTCATCGTCAATTGCGCGGGACGAACGCGCAGCATCATCGGCACGCAGACCCTCATCAACGCCGGCCTGCCTAACCGCGTGGCCGCGCTGAGAAACGGCACCATTGGATGGACGCTCGAAGGCTACGGGCTCGAATCGGGACAGACACGGACATTTCCGAGCGGAGCCCCTTCGTCGGCGGCGCGAGCGAAAGCTGCGGCCAGCCGATGGGCGGCGCGGGTCGGCGTGCGGACGATCGATCGCGCGACGCTCGACACCTGGATCGCCGAGCGCGACAGTCACACGCTCTACCAGCTCGACGTCCGCACTCCGGCGGAACACGCGGCCGGCCATCCTTCCGGCTTCCGCTCGGCCCCCGGCGGACAACTCGTGCAAGCCACCGATGAATGGATCGCGGTGCGCGGCGCGCGCATCGTGCTGTTCGACGTGGCCGGCGTGCGCGCGCAGATGACGGCGTCATGGCTGGCGCAGATGGGATGGGATGCGGTGGTGATCGACCCCGGCGCGGTCGCCGCGGACGAAACCGGAGTCGCCCCGCCGAACCGCCCGCCGTTCCCGGATGACGGAATCGATGCCTGCACGCCGCTGGAGCTGGCCGCCATGGATGCGGTGGTCATCGACGTCGGCCCCAGCGCCGACTACAGCAGGGGACACATCCCGGGAGCGAGGTTCGTACTGCGATCGAGGTTTGCCGAGGACCTGCCGGGCCCGAAAGACGATCGCCCCCTGGTGCTGACCTCTCCCGACGGCGTCCTTGCCCGCTATGCCGCCCCGGAGGCCGCCCCGGAGGCCGCCGCAGAGGCCGCCGCAGCCAGCGGGCGGCGGGTCTGCGTACTCGCCGGGGGCACCGCGGCATGGGTGGCCGCGGGGCTCCCCCTCGACCGGGCCGTCCACGATTGGGCCTCCCCCGCCATCGACCGCTACAAGCGGCCGTACGAAGGGACCGATAGCACGCGCGAGGCGATGCAGGCCTATATTGACTGGGAATTGAAGCTTGTGGCCCAAATGGCCGCCGATGGGATCAACCGCTTTCGGGTGGTCGCCCCCGAGTGATAGAATCGTCGGACCGTGTTTCCTGGAGCCTGTCCGAACTGCGCGTGTTGTTGCACCAAGGCCATCGAGGTCTCCGCGCTTTCGGTCCAGCTGTTGGGGTAAACGCCGAACAAACCCCAAGAACACGCTAAGAAGATCGAAGCCCGGGACACCCTCCCGGGCTTTTTGTTTTTGTGCGCCATTCATATGACTAGCAGCTCCGCCATGCTCGATCCCGCCGTCGCCGTGATGCCCCGGCTCGACCACCTCCGGGCGCTCGAGGCCGAAAGCATCCACATCCTCCGCGAGCTCGTCGCCGAGTTCGAACGGCCGGTGATGCTCTACTCGATCGGCAAGGACTCCTCGGTCATGCTGCGCCTGGCGCAGAAGGCGTTCTTCCCGGGACCGATTCCGTTTCCGCTGCTGCACGTCGACACCACCTACAAGTTCCGCGAGATGATCGAGTTCCGCGACGAGATGGCCACGGCCGTCGGCGCGCGCCTGATCGTCCACACCAACGAGGAAGCCATCAGCGACGGCACGCAGCCGTTTGCCGTCGGCACCCAGCGCTGCTGCGGGCTGCTCAAGACGAAGGCCCTGCTCGACGCGCTGCAGGCGGGCAACTTCGACGCCGCGATCGGCGGCGCCCGTCGCGACGAAGAGCGCTCCCGGGCGAAGGAGCGCGTCTTCTCGGTGCGCGACGCCAACGGCCAGTGGGATCCCAAGCGCCAGCGGCCCGAGCTCTGGAACCTGCTGAACGCCAAGCTGCAGCCGGGCGAAAGCATCCGCGTGTTTCCGCTCTCCAACTGGACGGAGATCGACGTGTGGCAATACATCCACGTCGAGAAGATTCCGATCGTCCCGCTCTACTACGCCAAGGATCGCGAGGTCATCGTCCGCGGCAACTCGCTCATCGTCCAGGAGCAGCCGTTCGTCGTGACCATGCCCGGCGAGCAACCGCAGGTCCTGAAGTGCCGCATGCGCTCGCTCGGCTGCTCGCCGTGCACCGGCGCCATCCGGTCCGAGGCCGACACCGTGCCGAAGATCATCGAAGAGCTCATCTCCACGCGCCAGTCCGAGCGTCAGCTCCGCATCATCGACCACGACCAGGACGCCTCGATGGAGATGAAGAAGCGCGAAGGTTACTTCTGATGTCGGGACTTCTTCGCATCTGCACCGCCGGGAGCGTGGACGACGGGAAGAGCACGCTGATCGGGCGTCTGCTGCACGACTCGCAGTCGGTGTACGAGGACCAGGTGCACTCGGTGAAGGCCGCGTCGAAGAACCGCGGCGTCGGCGTCATCGACTTCTCGCTGTTCACAGACGGCTTGAAAGCCGAGCGCGAGCAGGGCATCACGATCGACGTGGCCTACCGCTACTTCGCGACCGCGCGCCGCAAGTTCATCCTGGCCGACACGCCCGGGCACGAGCAGTACACGCGCAACATGGCGACCGGCGCCTCGACGGCGGACGTCGCCATCCTGCTCGTCGACGCGCAGCAGGGCGTCAAGGTGCAGTCGCGCCGTCACGCGCGCATCGCCTCGCTCCTGGGTATCAAGGATTTCGTGCTCGCCGTCAACAAGATGGACCTCGTCGATTTCGACCGCGAGATCTTCGAAGGGATCACCGACGAGTTCGAGGAGATCCTCGCCGGCGCCAACTTTCACGCGATCCCGATGAGCGCGCTTGGCGGCGACAACGTCATCACGAAAAGCGACCGCACGCCCTGGTTCAACGGCTCGAGCCTGCTCGACTTTCTCGAGACGGTCCAGGTCACGCGCGACCTGACCGCGCTGCCCTTCAGGTTTCCGGTGCAGCTCGTGATGCGTCCCGACCGGGAATTCCGCGGCTACGCCGGGCAGATTGCCTCAGGCAGCGTGCGCATCGGCGATCGCCTCACGACCTGGCCGTCAGGCCGCTCCGCCCACGTCAAGCGCATCGTCACCTACGACGGCGAGCTCGACCTCGCCTACGCGCCGATGTCGGTGACGCTGGTGCTCGACGATGAGATCGATATCAGTCGAGGGGATACGCTGACGGCCGAGCCGCCGCACGTCGGGACGCAGTTCGAGGCGGAGGTCGTCTGGATGGACGAGCGCCCGCTCGATCCGGCGCGGGTCTACCTGTTGAAGCACACGACGCGCACCGTGACCGCCGAAGTCAGCCATGCCTTGCTGATGAATCAGATCGCGACCGTCACGGTGTCGACCGCGCGGCCGCTGGTCTTCGATAAGTACGAAACCAACCGGATCACCGGCAGCTTCATCCTGGTCGACCCGGCGACGCAGTTCACCGCCGGCGCCGGGATGATCACGAACCCGGTGCGAGACGATGCCCCCGTCGCGGCGGTCGCCCCCGTGAGCGCCGCCGAGCGGCTCGCGCTGATGGCGCGACGCGCGGGGTCAGACGCCGAAGCGGTGGAAGCCGTCAGGAAGGCGCTCGAAGAGCTGCTGACGTGACCATGGCGCTCGACCTCGCCACCCTGCCGGCGGCCGCTGCCAGCTACGCCTCGCGCGAGCCGCAGGAAATCCTCGCGCTGGCGCTCGAGGCGTATGCCCCCGACATCGGCATCTCGTTCAGCGGCGCCGAGGACGTGGTGCTCATCGACATGGCTGCCGCGATCGGACGGCCGTTCTCGGTGTTCTCGCTTGATACCGGGCGCCTGCACCCCGAGACCTATCAATTCATCGAGAAGGTTCGCGCCCGCTACGGCATCACGATCGAGACGATGTTCCCGCGGCCGGAGTCGGTGCAGGCCCTGGTGCGGGAGAAGGGATTGTTTTCCTTCTACGCCGACGGCCACAAGGAATGCTGCGGCATCCGCAAGGTCGAACCGCTGATGCGCGCGCTCGCCCCGCTCCGGGCGTGGGTCACCGGACAGCGCAAGGATCAGAGCCCGGGGACACGCGCCGATGTCCCGGTGCTTCAGGTTGACAGCACGTTCGGCACGCCGGACCGGCCGCTGGTGAAGGTCAATCCTCTGAGCTTCTGGACGTCGAGACAGGTGTGGTCATACATCAGCGAGCACGACGTCCCGTACAACTCGCTTCACGATCGAGGCTTCATCTCGATCGGCTGCGAGCCGTGCACGCGACCGGTCAACCCGGGCCAGCATGAGCGCGCCGGGCGCTGGTGGTGGGAAGAAGAAACAAAGAAAGAGTGCGGATTGCACGTCGGGCCGGATAGCCGGTAGTCCTGTGCTATCGTCGGCTCAATATGGGAGCCGGCTCCCCCATCGGCCTCGCGGATCGGTGGCTCGCGGCGGCGCTGCAAACGCGAATTGCACGCGGCGCCGTCCGGCTGGAGTTGTGGGACGGGAGCATCGATTACCACGGCCCCTTCCCCGCCGTCGGCGACATGGTCGTGCGCGACCGCGGCACCCTCCTCGGCCTTCTGCTCCATCCCAACTTGTATTTCGGCGAGTCGTACATGGCGTCGCGGCTCCTCGTGCGCGGGCAGCTCGCGCGCGTACTCGAAGCGTTGTCGCGCACCTACCCGATGACGCCGAAGTGGCACGACCACCTGACGGCGCGACTCTCGCGGCACAACTCGATCCGTGCGTCGCGCCGCAACGTCCATCACCACTACGACCTCGGCAACGATTTCTACCAATCGTGGCTCGACGATCAGCTCGTCTACACCTGCGCCTACTTCGACACGCCTGACGAGACGCTCGAGGAGGCGCAGCGCGCGAAGCTGGATCTGGTCTGCCGCAAGGTTCGACTTCAGCCGGGCGATACGGTGATCGAGGCGGGCTGCGGCTGGGGCGCGCTGGCGCTGCACATGGCCCGCTCGTACGGCGTGCGCGTCAAGGCGTTCAACCTGTCGCACGAACAGATCGCCTTTGCCCGGGCGCGCGCGGTCCGCGAGGGGCTGGCCGGCCGCGTCGAATTCATCGAAGACGACTACCGCAACGTCACCGGGCAGTGCGACGCGTTCGTCTCGGTCGGCATGCTGGAGCACGTCGGCTACAAGAACTACGACCACCTCTCGGACGTGCTCTCGCGCGTGCTCCGGCGCGACCGGGGACGCGGGCTGCTGCACTTCATCGGCCGCGACATTCCCCGTCCACTCAACGCATGGACCCGGCGCCGAATCTTCCCGGGTGCCTACGCGCCGACGCTCGCCGAAGTCGCCACCCGCATCATCTCGCCCGCGGGGATGTCGGTGCTCGACGTCGAGAACCTGAGGCTGCACTACGCGCGCACGCTCGCCCATTGGGGCCAGCGCTTCGCCGGCATCGAACAACAGGTGCGCTCGCGGTACGGAGAACAGTTCTGGCGCGCGTGGGAGCTGTACCTCGCGGCTTCCGAGGCGGCGTTCTCCACCGGCCACCTGCAGCTCTTCCAAATCGTCTTCGCACCCGCTGAATCACAGCCGCCCTACTGGAAGCGGGCGGACGTCTACCAGCCTGAGAGTCCGGAACGGTGGATCGCTGCGACGCGCTAGTGGTGGGCGGTGGACCGGCCGGCTCCACCTGCGCGCGCGTCCTGCAGAACGCCGGGTGGAACGTCCTGGTCATCGATCGCGCGCGATTTCCACGCGACAAGGTCTGCGCGGGATGGGTGACGCCCGGCGTGTTCCGCCTCCTCGACCTGGATCCGGATGAGTACCGCGCAACCGGCCTGACCATTCAACCGATCACCGGCTTCCGCACGTCGATCCTGGGAAGTCCTTCGATCGAGACGCGTTATTTCCGTCCCGTCAGTTATGCCATCCGCCGCTGCGAGTTCGACAACTTCCTGCTCGTGCGCTCGAAGGCGCGCGTGCTCGAAGAGACGCCGCTCGCCTCGCTCGAGCGCCGCGGCGATACCTGGATTGCCAACCACCACATCGAAGCGCGCATCGTCATCGGCGCCGGCGGCCATTTCTGTCCAGTCGCACGTCAGATGCGCGGCGAGCATGATCTCGTCCAGGCCGTGGTCGCCAGGGAAGCGGAGTTCAGGGTGGAAGACGACGAGTGCGAGGTGGACGGCGAAGTGCCGGAGTTGTTCTTCTGCCGCGATCTCGAGGGCTACGCGTGGTGCGTGCGCAAGGGTGGACACCTCAACATCGGGATCGGCCGTCGCGACAAAAGCCACTTCAACGACCACGTCGAGAACTTCATCCGCTTCCTCGAGCGCACGCGTCGAGCCAGGCGTGCCTCGCTCGTCCGCTGGCACGGTCACGCGTACCTGGCATCAGGCACCGGACCTCGCCCTCTGACTGGCGACGGCCTGATGGTGGTGGGAGATGCCGCAGGACTTGCGTATCCGGAAAGCGGCGAAGGGATCCGGCCCGCGGTGGAATCAGGCCGGCTTGCGGCGGAAACGCTGGTCGCCGGGGGCGGACGGATCGGCCGCGACGATCTTCAGCCGTACGAAGCGGAGCTTCGGCGGCGCTATCCTCCCGCGCCTCGGACGCCGGCGGCTCTCACGGGCGCGGTCAAGGCGCTCGGCCGCGGCCTGATGCGCTCGCCCGCCTTCACGCGACACGTCCTGATCGATCGCTGGTTTCTACGAGCCTGACGCGCGCGCGATCGGCGTGACGATGAGCCGATCGAGGATGTCGAAGACCACCTGCCGATGGCCGCGCCGCTCTTCGCTGACGTCGGGAGAAGAAGTTGTCACGAGCACCAGGTCGAGCTCGGGCACGACGAAGACGTACTGCCCGCCGTACCCCCAGGCAAAGCAGGTGTCGTAGCCCGCGATCTCGTGCACCCACCAGCCGTACCCATACTTGCGATCGCGGAGCGGATCCTCCGTGCCGTTCCACGGTCGGGCCGAGCGCGCGCGGCCGTCGCACGACCGCTCGACCCAGCGTGAGGCGACGACCTGCTGTCCGCCCGCGCGGCCTTTACTGAGATAGAGCTCGCCGTACGCCAGCATGTTGCGCGGCGTCATGAGCATGTCGTTACCGCCGAAGTAGATGCCTTGCGGGTCGCGCGGCCACTGCGCCAGCGTGAATCCGAGCGGCTTGGCGAGTACCTCGTTGGCACACTGCCACGTGCTCTTGCCCGACGCCTTGGTCAGGATCGCCGAGAGCAGGTGCGTGTTGCCGGTGCTGTATTCCATCATCTCGCCGGGCGGCGCGAACATCCGGCGCGCCAGCGCATGTTGCACCCAGTTGCGGCTCGTGACCCACGCGCCGTAGTTGCGATTGCTCGTCCCCTCCAGGCCCGATCGCATCGTCAGCAGATCTTCAACCGTGATCTCGCGCTTGCCGGGATCGCGGTCGCGGGCAACCTCCGGGAAGAAGGTGGCGATTGGCGTCTTGATGTCGGGGATGAGCTTGCGCTCGAGGGCCATGCCGACCAGCGTCGAGATGACGCTCTTCGAGGCGGACTTGATGTTGGCGAGACGGTCGCGGCTCGCGCCGTTGTAATAGCGCTCGAGCACGACGGTGCCGCGCCAGCTGACCAGCAGGCTGCGAAGGCGCGGGAGCCTGGTTCCCGCGTCGCCGGCCGCGGTGAGATTCGGCGCGCGGTTGGATGCGAGGTCGCGCACAGCCGGCGTCTGCGCTGCGTCAACAGCGCAGGCGAACAGCCATGCGACCAGTAGAGCTGCCGCGCCGGCGACCCGCATCCGGAAGAGTTTACCCCTCCGTGCCGTCTTCGTTGGCGCCTATGACGTCTTCGGCGATGGCGTTCGGGTCGTTCGGCATGCCGTTCTCGTCAAGACCTTGAGCGTTGAGGTTGCCAGGGCTGTCGGGCGTTTCAGTGGCGCCCTTGTGCATGTCCTGATCGTCGTCCCGATTGGGTTCGTGATTCGCGCGCTGATCCATACGTCCCCCTCATGCAGAGGTGATGCCGCGGATAGTGGAGGCGCGAGTCTACTCCAGAATGCCACCTCGACCGGGAGCGATCCGGACATCGGTAGCCCGAAGTGGGGGAACAGGTTGGGCGTTATTCAAGGCAATCCAGGTAAATAGTTGGTGTATAACGGCCGCATGAAAACGCTTGCCCTGCTGCTCGTCGTCCTGTGTGCCACTAACGCCGCGGCCCAGCCCGCAACGGTTGCCCTGCCTGACGTCGCGGGGCCGATTCCGGTGACGGCGACGTCGGCGCCGCTCATGGCGTCGAGCAAGCTCCAGACGTTGGTGGATCTGCCCAAGGCCGGCTACATCGAGGAAGAATTCTTCGTGACCGGCCGCGCCAACATCTATGACTGGACGTCCGATGGCGGTGTCACCGTCAAGACACCGAACGCGCCGTACACGACACGGATCATGCTGCGGCGTCCCTCCGATCCGCGGCGTTTCAGCGGCAACGTCATCGTCGAGGTGCCCAACGCGGCGCGGCGCTACGACTTCAATTTCACCTGGGGCATCTCGCATGACCACTTCATGGAGAACGGCGACGTGTTCGTCGTGCTCACGCTCGCCCAGGGCAACCTTGAAGGATTGAAGGCCTACGACGCGACTCGCTACGCGCCGCTGTCGCTCGCCAACCCGACGCCGCAGGAAGCGTGCGCCGTGGGACGCGCCGGGACGCCGCCAGCCACCGCACCCGGAGAAGAGGGGCTGGCGTACGACATCCTCGCGCAGGCGGGAGCGCTGCTCAAGTCTGGACGCGCCGGCGGTCCGCTCGCGGGCTTTAACGTGGAGCGGCTGTACATGACGGCCTACGACGCCGTACTGCCAACCTACATCGCCGCGGTCCACTCGCGCGTGAAGCTCGCCACCGGCAAGCCGATCTACGACGGATACGTGCTGAACCGCCATCCGGCGCTGACGCGCCTGCGCCGCTGCGGCGCGACGCCCGCGGCCAACGACCCGCGCCAGGTGATCCGCAACCTCGACGTGCCGCTGATCCGCATCATCGGACAGACCGACATCCTTGCGACCTACGCGCAGCGCCGGGAAGACAGCGATGCGCCTGGCGATCGGTATCGTCTCTATGAGATCGCGGGCGGTGCGCACGCCGACGCTTTCTTCTATCCGTACGTCCCGCCCGTCGCCGACCTCAGGAAGATCGGCAGCAACTTTGCGCTGCTGGCCTCCTGGCCGTTTGTCAATCAATGCGAGCCGGAGCAGACGCTGGCGAAGGTGCCGATCAACGGCGTCGCGACCGATGCCGCGTTCGCGAACCTCACGCGCTGGATCAAGGACGGGGTCGCACCGCCCAAAGCCCAGCGGATTGCCATCGACAACGCCGGCACACCGCAGGCCCGCATCACGCTCGACCGGTTTGGCAACGCGGTCGGGGGGTATCGCACGCCATACCTCGAGGTGCCGATCGCGACCTACCAGGTGAGCTCGAAGGGTGAGACGTTCTGTCCCGAAATCGGCCGCATCGACGCCTTCGACTGGGCGCGCCTCAACACTCTTCATGGCACGCCGCAGAACTACGCGACCAAGGTGGCGCAGTCGGTCGACCGCCTGGTCAAAGAGCGGTTCCTCACCGAGTCAGACGGCAGGAAGATCAAAGCGGAGGCGACCTCGGTCCCCGTGCGATCGACCAACTGACATGCGACGGCTGTTGCTCTTCCTCGTCGTCTTTGTTTGCGCCATAGCCACCGCTACGGCCCAGACTCCCACGCCGCTCCCGACCGTCACCGGGCCGATTCCGGTGACGACGGATTCGTACCCGCTGATGGCGTCGAACAAGCTCCAGAATGTCATCGACCTGCTGAAGGCCGGCTATGTCGAGGAAGAGTTCTTCGTCAGCGGCCGCGCCAACGTCTACGACTGGGCGGCGGATGGATCCGCAGCGGTCCGAACGGCGGCCGTGCCGTACACCACGCGCATCATGCTGCGGCGTCCATCCGATCCCCGGAAGTTCAGCGGCAACGTCATCGTCGAGATCGGCAACGTCGGCCGCCGGTTCGACTTCTCCTTCACATGGGGTGTGTCGCATGACTACTTCATGGACAACGGCGACGCGTGGGTCGCCATCACCTATGCGCCCGACAACATCGCGGGCCTCAAGGCGTTCAGCCCCACGCGCTACGCGTCGCTCTCGATGGCCAACCCGGCCGCGGCCGACCGGTGCGCGCCCGGTGGAGAGTTGACCGATCCGTCTCTCGTCTCGATGGAGGAAGGGCTCCGCTGGGACATGATCAGCCAGACCGGCGCGCTGCTCAGAGCGGCGCAGGCTGGCGGACCGCTGGCGGGCTTCAACGTCCAGCGCGTGTTCGCGACCTCGCACGGCGGTGAGCTCGCCACCTATATCTCTGTCTTCCACCCGCGTGCGCGGCTCGCCAATGGACGGCCGGTCTACGACGGCTACCTCCAGCATCGGCATCCCGGACTCACGCGGCTCCGGCAGTGCGGCAAGCCGCCAGCAGCAGCGGACGCCCGCCAGATCATCCGCAACGTGGATGTGCCGGTCATTCGCGTTGTCTCGCAAACCGACGTGCCCGGCACCTACGCCCGGCGCCGCGACGACAGCGACGCGCCTGCCGATCGTTACCGGTTGTACGAGATCGCCGGTGCGCCGCACGCCGATGCCTCGTTCTATCCGTACATTCCGCTCGTCGCTGACGAGAAGAAGGCGGGCGGCGCCGCCGATCTTGCCTCGTGGCCGTTTCCCGCGCAGTGCCAGCCGGAGATTTCGCTGCTGCGCGTGCCGACCATGACCTATGCACTCGACGCGGCGTGGGCCAACCTCGCGCGCTGGGTTCGTGACGATGTGCCGGCGCCGAGAGCGGCACGCGTGGCCGTCGAGAACGGCGGCACCCCGCAGGCGCGCGTCGTCGTCGATCAATTCGGCAACGCCGTCGGCGGCGTTCGCACCCCGTACCTCGACGTGCCGACCGCCACGTATTACACGAGCACGAAAGGACCAGGCTTGTGCGGCAACCTCGCGCACAGCGAGCCGTTTCCGTGGGCCAGGCTCGAAGCGGTGTACGGCTCGTCGCGGAACTATGCGTCGAAGGTCAATGAGTCAGTCGACAGGCTGATGAAGGATCGATGGTTGGTCGAGTCTGATGGGCGGAAAATGAAAGCAGAAGCGATGAGCGGACAGTCATCGTCCACCGCGGCCTCGGAGCTCGCGCCGAGCGGGACGCTGCGGGTGGGGATCAATTTCGGCAACGCGCTGCTCGCGAACAAAGATCCGAAGAGCGGCGCCGAGGGTGGCATTGCGGTCGATCTGGCGAAGGAGCTGAGCCGCCGGATCGGGGTGCCGATGACCATCGTGCCCTACACGTCGGCCGGAGCGATGGCCGATGGCGCGAAAGCCGGTGCGTGGGACGTGGCGTTTCTCGCCGCCGACCCGGGCCGGGCTGGCGAGATCGCGTTCACCGCGGCCTACGTCGAGATCGAATCAACGTATCTCGTCCCGGCGGGATCACCCATCAAGGCGATGGCAGAGGTCGACAAGCCGGGAGTACGAATCGCGGTGTCCGAGAAGAGTGCCTACGACCTCGTGCTCTCGCGAGACCTGAAGCAGGCGACGCTGGTGCGAACCCCCGGTGTCGACGCCTCGGTGACGATGTTCTTCAAGGACAAGCTCGACGCGTTAGCCAGCCTGAAGCCCGTGCTCGTTGAACTGGCGGAGAAGAATCCCGGGACGCGCGTGCTGGATGGCGCCTTCGCGTCGGTGCAGCAGGCGGTAGGCACTCCCAAGGGCCGGGAGGCGGCCGCCGCGTACCTGCGTCGCTTCGTCGAAGACGTCAAAGCTTCGGGCGTCGTCGCGAAAGCGATCCAGGACAACGGCATCCGCGGCGTGACTGTCGCTCCTAAGGCGGAATAGACAAGCTACTCGCGAAGGTACCAAATAACGCCGTCGCTGGCGCCAGTCATGTAATTGGCCTTGGTCCCGCCCACGGCTCGGATCGGAATTTCAGGCAGCTCGAACAGCGGTGTGTTCGTCAGGAGCAGCCCGCCTGGCCGTAGCATCCGCGTGATGTTGGCAAGCGCGAGGGACTGCTCGAACACGTCGTAATAGATCAGGATATTGGTCGCAATCACGAGGTCGAACCGCTGATCGTCAGGCAGGTCCGGCCGTTGCAGCACGATGTTCACGTCCTGCGGCGTGATGGCACGCACGACGTCTGGACCGATCCTCACCGCTCGCATCCTGATGTGATTCTGTCCGCGGGGCGGCTCAACGGGAGTCGCCGCTTCTCCGATTCGATCCCCCGCCCTCCGCCAGTACGCCACCAAATCTTCTTGCCACGGCTGCGTGCTGTCGCGCGGCAGCTGTAGCGTGTACGCGCGACCGGACTCGGCCTGGCGGATGGCCCCCTCGATGTGCTGATTGACCTGCGGACTCAGATCGTAGGTCGTCACCTGCAGGCCGCCGGGGCCCGCGAGGCGGAGCCGCCGCAGCGAATCGATCAGCGCGAAGGGCTGAATCGTCTGCACCGGGTAAAAATCGATGCCCTCCTGCTTGTCGGTGAAATCCAGCCCGGGTCCGATCACGGCGGCACGGCGAACGCTGCCGGCGGGCAATACACCCTGCGACGTGACATCGCTCAGGCTCCGGTCGATCGCGAACGCGGCGTAAATGGATGTATCCGAAGAGAGGCCCCGATCTCGAAACAGCGTGGCCCCGGGAGCGGACTGCTTGAAGTAATCGTCGTACTCGCGAAGCATCCGCTTCAACGCCTCGACGAGAAAAGTCGCCGGATCGATTCCGCGGCGCTCGACGACACGCTTGGCAAATTGAAGGCGCTCGCTCGAGCCAGGAAGGGCGATCCCGCGCACCATGTCCGCGATCCGCGTCTTGACGATGGGGTCGTTGGCGACAACGTCCTCGGGGCGTCCCTGCGGCGCCCGCCCCGATGCCCAGGCGGCAAACGAGTAGCGGGGCTGGCTGGTGAACGTCACGCCGAATAACAGGAGGGTGACGACCGAATCTTCGTCGCCGCGTTCCACCCGCGCGCGAATCTCGGCGTCGCGGCGCACGACCCAGCCCGGCCAGGTGGATTCGAGCGCCGCCGCGCTCGGCCCACGCAGCTGCGCTGGTAGCAGGTCCGCGCGCAACGCGTCGAGAACCGGCCGTGCGTCCGCATAGGAGAGGTTCAGCGTTGGCGCGGCCGCTGCGACGGCCGCGACCACCAGCCACGGAGCCACGAAGAGACGGAGACTGTTCAGCTCTCTGCCTAAAAGGTCGCGCGGAACCCCAACTGAAGCTGCCGCGGCTTGTAGGCCACGTTGTCCTGCGCGACCGGCGCCCCGAAGTTTGCCGCACCGAGCGTCGTCACATAGTTGCCGTAGTTCACGTGATTGAGGACGTTGAACATTTCGAGGATTCCGTCGACGGCGATGCGACCGCCAAAGGAGAACCGCCGAAGGAATCGCATGTCCACCCGGTGGAGCGGTCTGCCGACGAAGTCGTTGCGAGGCGCAATGATCCCCGTCGCCGGGTTGAAACGGTTCGTGCCGCCGGCGCCGGTGTTGCGGGTGTCGCCGCTGTAGGCGGTCGCAAACCGCATCCCGGAACCGTAGAAGTACAGGCCGCTCAGCTGGAAGTTGTACGGCAGTTCCCACACGCCATTGACCGTCGCACGATGACGCTGGTCTGTCACCGCGTATCCGTACTCGCCGCCCAGATCCTTCGCGGTCTCGAAGGGAACGGGCGTGTACTGCACGTAGCCGGTTGCCGGATCGATTGACGCGTTGACCGGACTCGGGTCGGCGTCCTTGAGCATCCCCAGCGTGTAGGTGCCGGACAGCTGCCAGCCGTTGAGGAACCGCCTGGTGATGCCGGTCTGCAGCGCGTAGTCGTTGGCATACCCATCCGTGCTCGCCCGCACGACGTTGACGAGACCCCAGTCGGGGAACGCTCGTCGCGTGAGATCCGTGAATGGATAGTTCACGCCGGTCGCCGGGTTGTAGGTCAGGTTGATGTTCCGGATGACCTCGGTGTTGCGCAGGCCACTGAAGACGAAATCTGCGGTGACGCCGATCTGTGTCCCAATCTGCTGCTGGACGCCAACCGATGACTGCCAGCTGTAGGGGATATCCATCGACGTGCTGTTGATACGCGTCAGGTCGAGGCGATAGCAGCCGGCGGCATTGTTGACCGCGGGGCACGTTCGCGCGACCACCTGATCGTAGGTCGGCTCCGCGCCGTTGAACGGGTTCGACGCGAAGTCAGCGCGCCCGTCGTAGCGAATCTCCGGAATCACGGTCTGCATCAGCGCGTGGGTATAGAAGCTGTCGCGCGCGAACATCTGAGCGTAAAACCTTCCGACGCCGCCCCGGACCACTGTCGTATCGGTCATCGAGTACGCAAAGCCCACCCGCGGCGCGATGTTGTTCCTGTCGGCGTGACGATTCGGCGGTACGAATGGCTTGATCTCGAGTCCAAGGTTCTCGGCGAAGGCGCCGACCTCCAGGTCGTAGCGGACACCGAGGTTCAGCACCAGCTTCGACGTCACCGCCCAGTCGTCCTGTAACCAGGCGCCCGGCATGTGCTTGGTCTCGCTCATCTGGGGACTGCCGAACGCCTTGCGGTACCGCACCGAGATCGGCGACAGCGCGTTGATGTTCCACGTCGACGGATCGTTCCAGACCGGGAAGAGCTGCTGGATGTTGGCAGGCACCGGACCGCCGCGCGCGTCGAGCCAGCCGCGGCAGTAGTTGCACCAGTACAGGTCAGTGATGTTGTTGTAGAGGTACTCGCCGCCGGCTTTCACATCGTGCCGGCCTTTCGCGTTGAACGAGTACGTCAACTCGTCGCGGATCGAGTACGTCGTCGGGTTGTAGTGAAACGGCGTCCGGCCCACGTCGGTAAGGCCTGGTCCGATCGAGAGGCCGTTATTGAGCTGGATCTTGCCGACTTTATCGTTGCCGATGAACGACGTCTCGTTGTTCGTCTGGCGATAGAAGCCGGCCGTCACGACGTTGACCGCGCGGTTGCTGATCACCTGAGTGACCTGTCCGCTCACGCGCATCATGTCCGCGACCTCATGGGTGGCCGTCGACGGGTGATCGGTGGAGCTGTTCAAGTCGAAGCGGTTCGGCAGCAACTGGCGCCAGTAATTGCTGCTGACGGTCAGCCGCCGCTGTCCGCCGAGATCCCAGTCGAGCCGCACACCCGCCTTGTCTTCCCTGCGGTTGCCGGTGAGGTCGAGGTTGAAGGCAGGCCACGGCGTCGTGAACGCGACAGCGCGTGGTTCGCGCTCGTACTCGTAGTGCCCGAAGATGTGGATCTTGTCTTTCCGGATCGGACCGCCGAAGGTGCCGACCAGCTGCTGATCCGAATAGGGCAGGATGGTGTGGCGGATGAAATCCGCACCGCCCCACCGGGAGTTCCGGAAGTAGCCGGAGAGCGATCCGGAGGGCGTATTCGTACCCGATTTTGTGACCGCGTTTACCTGAATGCCCGCCGAGCGCCCCTGCGCCGCGTCGAAGCGGTTCGAGACGAACTGGAACTCCGCGATCGACTCGCGGCTGAAGTTGGGATTGGTAAATGTCCCGGCCACGGTTCCCGTCACTTGCTGGCCGTCGAGGTTCAACTGATAGGTGCCCTGCACGCCGCCGCTGCGGCCCGTGCGGGCGACCGGACCGCCAGTGCCATTGGTCCCGACCTCGTTGGCGCGCGATCCCGGGGCCAGCATCACCAAGTCCACCCAGTTGCGGCCCGAGAGGGGAATCTCGGACAGCTGTTTCGAGTCGAGATTGGCGCCGACCGTGGACGATCGCACGTCGACGAGGGGCGCCTCACCAGT